>JANMRV010000179.1:0-5935 GCA_031388685.1 Planctomycetota bacterium | reverse complement strand
CCGAGGCCGTGATCGCGGATTATCTTGATGAGTTCGGCCTTTCGTGTCGCCGTGATGGCCATGGCCATCTCCTTGATTCAACGGTTCGTGCCCGGCCTTGCCTGAAATAGGCACTTGCCCGATCTCCAGGGGAAGGATCTCCAGAGAAGGGTGCGCTGGACCTGGCTGAGCTCGCGCTCGGCCGGACCAGCCGAGGACCTTCGCTCCCGCCGGGCGGGAAGGAACGGGGCCTTCGTGGGCAGACAGGATAGCGAGCGATCCGCCCGGGCTCAAGCGCAGGGCGGGGCGCGCGGGGACAATTGGCCCCGGCCGGCTCCGGGACCGCGTGCCCTGGCTGGTCTCAGGGACTCGTGCGCTCGGGATTGCGCGCCGGCAGCGAAGCAAGCACGTCTTCGGTGAACCTTTCGATCGCGCGCTTCATGAAAGCAGCCTGGTTCGCGAGCCCCGGAGAATCCTGGGCCAGTTCCACCCGGCGATCGACCTTACCGCCCCACAGCGGCTGCTTCGGATCGGGATTGCGCGCGTCGAGCAAGTAGATCTCGGCCTGAACGCGCAGCCGTGACATCGAGCGCCACTGCGAATCGTCCCAGACATTGATGAAAATCTGCAGGATCGCCTGCTCCTGAAGTTCGCCCGGCGTGTAGGCCGCCTCGACCGCATGCTCATCCACGAAGCTCAGCGCGAGCGGGCTGTATTTTTGACGCACGAGTCCCGCGTGGAACGCACTGCGCAATTCGGCGAGCGGCAGTCCTTCGCGGCCCGTGTTGTTCTGGATCGGGAGCACGACCACGTCGAGCGGATTGGTTTGAGCCAACGAGCCCACGATCAGATTGGGGTTGTCGAGTCCCTTCGGCGGACGAGTCGGACCGCAGGCGCTGAAAGTGCCCACCGAAACGAGCGCGGCCAGACACAGCGGAGCAAGGCGAACAAGGTGCTTCACGTGGATCGATCCAATTTGGAAACGCGTACCGCAAGTTCGAAATGTGCGCTGTCGAAGTAGCACAGCGCGCGACCTGGCACCGATTCGGCGCCAGTAGCGGCGGATTGTAGCGTCGTGGAGAGCCTGATTTCGCGCCCAAACTGAGGCGAAAATTCAGGGCTGAGTAAAAGCGCTGGGCACGCCGGCCGAGAAGCTGTCGTACTCGCGCTCGATGTCGCTCCAGTGGAAGGCCGAGGGCGAAAACGTCGCATAGCCGAATGCCTCGACCACAGCCGCGATCGCGCCGTCGGGCAATGCCGTGCCGCCGAGCGCAGCCAGGTCGGGCACGTGAATCGTGCGCGTCAGGCCCGAGGCGTCGTCGAGGTCGGGCCGCCAGAGTGTCCAGCGCCGGCCGGCGTTGCCGGCGGTCAGGGTCGCGACGTACATCCCCGGCGTGCCCGCCGAATCGGGCATGGCATTGGTGAACACGAGGTCGAAGGTCGCCGCCCCGCTGGACGCCCCAGGGAGCGGCGAGAGGATCACGGGAGCGGAGACAGGCGCCAAGGAACTGCCGAGGAGCGAGAAGGCCGGCCGTCTCCCGGCTCGCGCCCCCAAAGTGTCGCGCACCTCGCAGGACAGGCGCAGATCGGGATCGATCGATCCGCCCGTGACGAGCTTCCCCAGCGCGTCCCCGGGATTGTCCGGGATGCCGTCCACGGCACCGGGGTAGGCGGAACGCACGGACCAGGAGTTACCGCCGAGGTCGAAGGCCACGCCCTGGCCGACGGCGGCCATGCCCGGCAGCCCGCGGACTTTGGCTTCGACCAGGACTCTGGGGGCCCCGTCCAGGGAGTTCAGAAGAATGCCCGTGATCGAGCTGAGATCGAGGTCGAGCGCCGGCCCATCGATGCCGCGCTCCTCGATGTCAACCCCGGCATCGTCGAGCAGCGTGTTGGCGACCAGCGTGACCGAACTGAGAGTACCCGCGCCGACCTGCGCCACTGGAATCGCGATCTGGAAGCCGCGCAGGAAGGAAACGACGTTGTAGCTGAGCTCCGTCGGCGGGATCTCGAGCGCGAACAACGACGCGACTCCGAGTCTGTTCCCCCGGATCGGTGCGGGCCCGAAGAGGCAATCGTTGGACTGAGTCACGGGATTCGCCGTGCACGATTGCACAGCGATCGTCGGCTCGAACTGCGCGAATCTGCGGCTGTCGACCACGAAACGATCGAAGCTCGGAAAAGAACTATCCGTCGAATTGGCGAATCCGGCCACGCTGGCGGGTGGCAGGCCCGAGCGCGTCAGCGGAACGGACAATCGGTCGGTTGGCACGTCCTCGAAAGTGAACAGATCGAATCCATTGACATCGACGGTGACCATGGTGCTGTCGGTAAGCCCCGCGTCCAGAGTCACCCGGCCACCCGCATCGGTGAATCCGACGTCGACCGGGAGAACAGTCCCGCCGCCGAGATCCTCGTGGATCATGACGCGAGCGTTCGCCAGCGCGCTGAAGTTCGCGCTGTCGAACACATCGACTGTGATCGACGGTCCAGGCAGGGCTGCACCGGGTCCCGCGGCGCCGACTTGAGTGAAGTTGCCCGCGATCGGCACGAGCGCCGAGTTGAAGGCGTTGTCGTAGATCTGCGCGCTGAACGCGAGTTGCTGCTGGGCAGGAGTCAGCGTTCCAAGCAAGATCGGCGCCGCGACGAAGAGGCCGCTGTTCGTGCCGCCGACCACCGGGGTCAGGATTCCGTTGTTCCCCAGCGCCGTGCTGACTTCGACGGCGCGGATGCGCTCGCTGGCGCGGCCCACCAGCGCGAAATCGCGCAAGTCCGAGCGGAAGACCGTGGCGCTCGTGCCGATCGGCCCCAATCCTGTCAGCGTCGGCCGCGTCATGTCGAGCAGCGCCGCTTGAACGCCGTCCACGAGTACGTCGGCATCCAGCAAGCGGATCGGCGTGATCACGCTGCCGCGCTGCATGCGAAAAGCGAAATTGAGCGTGCCGTCCGCGAGCCGGCCAAGGTCCTGGTCCGTCGCAAGATCGAGCTCGAGTTCGCCCAGGTGCTGCGTGGTCGCTGTGGTCGTCAGGGTCACGTCGCGAAACAAGGCCAGGCGCTTGGGGTTTGCGCCCACGGAGTTGCCGAAGATGAATACGCCTAGATGATCGCCGACCTGGGCGCTCACCAGCTCCACCTCGATGTCGAGCGTTTTGGGGCCGGTCAGGTTGTCGATCCCGACAGCATCCGACGGCTGCGAGGCGATCGTCGCAGACAGCGGCGGAGATACATTCGCGATGGTGTAGTGGGTTTGCACAGCCGGGAGCTGCGAACCATCCGTGGCCGTGATCTTGCTGCCGACGGGCGAGAGCGAGCAATCGACTTGCAGTCCGGGCCCGAGCGGACTGGCGTTGCCCGAACCATCAACGCTCCGCCAACGGTACACGCGCGTGTCGACGATCGACGCGCCGCCGACGGAGATCGACAGGGCTGTCGGCAAGGGGTCGAAGCTCGGATTGACGCCGCCGACTTTGATGTCGAAAGATGTCTGCGTGACGCTGACCGGATTCAATTTGCGATCGAAAAGTGTGACGAACTCGCCGACGCCACTCTGGTTCAAGGACGAATTGGCGGGGAAGGCGCCTAGCAGGCGCACGGTCGCGAAGGCCGTCGCTGCGACCTTGAAAGTTCCGGCAATCCGATCGGTCGGAATCGCGAGCGCTTGGCCCTGCAAGTCCACCGGTTCGGCGTTCTCCGTCCAGAGCACGTTGTAGGTCGTGTCCAGCGTCAAAGCCTGGGTCGGAACGATGACCGCGACTCGGCCGTCGGCTACCAGGGTTGTACTGACCACCGTCGGCGCCCCAAATCCGCCTCCGCTGGCATCCTCGAGTCGCAGCGCAGCACTCAGGCTCGCGGCGGACATGCTCTCGCTGAACACGATCGCCATAGGCGAATCGGGCCCAAGTGTGGTCGCCAGGACGGCTGGAATGCGTGTCACGACCGTCGGCGCGGTGCTCTCGATCCACTGATGATTCAGCGGGACCGTCGCGGCTGCCGCGCTGCTCGATCCACCCGCCGCAGCCGTGCATCCATCGGGCCCGAAGACGCAGGCCGGGTTGTCGCAAGCCGGGCCGAGCCAGGCCACGCCGATGGCCATCGCGGCAGGGACTGCGAATCGGCGAAGGCTGCGCGCAGGCTGCGCGTGGTCGGCGTGGTCTGTCATGGAATGCGGCGTCGGCGTCTTTGGATCCTGACGTCACTCTACCCGCGTCAGAGCCCCGCACGGACGACCGTCGCGCCAAGATCTTCCCAGCCGGCGGTCCGCGAGAAAGGGTCCTGTCGCAGGGTAGAGGGCGGGCAGGCGGGGAGAGCTGCACGACAACAAGTGGCATGGAAGCTGCCATCCGGACTCCGAGCACCACGTGGCGTCGCGCTGCTTCCCGAACGGTTGCCACCCGAGCGTCCACAGGAACGTTTCGGGTGGACCTCGCCGGGGCCAGACCGCTGGCAACAAGCATGCTTCTCGCGCACAATTATGGGTGCGCTGTCGGGGATCGAGCCCATGAAGGGAGGAGCAAGCAAGGCTAGACTCCTGCCCCGCGATCGGGACCGCTTTCTTCCCGGGGATTTGGGGCCTCGGCCGTTGACCAAGCACTGCATGAAGCCTCTCCACTGGACCCTGCTCGCCCTCGGCCTGGCGAGCTGCAGAGCGACGGCCAGCGGCCCAGGCCAAAGGACGCTCAGCGCCGGGAGTCGCGTGGTGGTCCCTAGCCTCGCAGAGCCCAAGGTCGAGGAAGCGGCGCTGGCGATCCAACCTGATGAAACCCCGCCCACCATCGACCCGCCCGCAGCTCCCCGCTCAGGTGCTCCGCCGGCGCTGAAACTGCTCGCCACTGCGCTCGCCGAGGCACTGGTCAGGATCGCCGCGGCCGTTCCGTCGCAGCCCGCGCAACCATCCGCGCTGATTGCGGAACCTGGTTCGAGTCAGGCAGTCGAGCGACCGCAAGGAACGGAAACCACGCCGACCGCGAGCGAGCCGCGCGGCGATACGACTCCGCTGCTTCAGGATGAAGCGGAACTGGTCGCAGCGGCAAACCAGGCGCTGGCGGAACATCGCTGGAAGGACCTGAAGGAGTACAGCGAGCGACTGTCCGCCTTGCCGTCGCTCGACCTAGCCAGACGTCTGCATCAAGAAGCGCGCTTCGACGAGGAGCTCGCGGTGATCGAGCAGGCTTTGGCCGATACCCCCGATCAGCCTGAGCTGCTCGAGGCAGCGGGCTACGCTCGCTTGATTCTGGCCGCGGCGGGCAGAAGCGAGTTGTATGGCCCGTCGCGCGACGCCTTCGCGCACGCGGGAGCAACTCCGACTGCGCTACTCGGCCAGAGCCGCGCGGCGCGCGCCTTGGGCTTTCACATGGAAGCTCTCGATTGCGCGCGGCGAGCTCTCGCACTTCTGTCCGTGCGACAGGCCGAGCGACTCGCGCTCGACCCCGCGGCTGAAGTCGTGCTGGCTGAGGCGGGTCTCGAAGTTCAGCGCAAGTTGCGCTCGACGCCGGGAACCGAGGCAGCAGCTCAATTCAGCGAAATCGAGGCTGCGCTGCGCTCGCGCGTGGCCGAGAAGTCCACCGACGCGCGCGCGTCTGCAACGTTGGCCGAGATCTACCTCGACGTCGGCAGGATCGTCGAAGCCCAGTCCGCCGCCGAACGCGGCTTGGTTTCCAGCCCCGGGGATGCACGTCTGATGGGCCTCGTGGCGCGCGCGGCCAGTTCCGTCAACGGAACAGAGGGATTGCTCGGCGCCTTCAAGCGGCTGCAAGCCAGGGCCTCGAACCAGCCGCTCGTGTATTGGTATCCGGCGCTGGAATACTTCGAGTGCTCGGCGTCGCGAAATTGGCTGCCTCGATTCGAGGGCAGCTGGAACGATCAGCTCAAGGAAGCCGAACGCAACTTCCAGTTCGTGCGGCGACTCGACGCGCGCTACTTGAAGTCGTGCCTGGAATATGAGGCCCTCTGCAAGGCG
>JANMRV010000175.1:0-3728 GCA_031388685.1 Planctomycetota bacterium | reverse complement strand
GTAGGCGGCCATGCGCGCCATGATCGCCATCAAGGTCGAGTGCGCCATGTACTCGCTGTTGTCGATCACGTTGCCCGCGCGGATCGACGCGAAGAGCGCGTTGTGCTCGTTCTGGTACATGTCGTCCGGCCCCTCGTCGCGCCACTTCCAGGCTTTCGCGCCCTTGATCTCGTGGGTCTGCAGGTGAGCCGTGCCCTTCGTGCCGTAGACCTGATCGGAAACATCGCTCGACGCGCCGTTCCATTGGCGGCAGGACGAGAAGGCGCGCACGCCGCTCTTCCATTCGTAAACGGTGTTGAAGTGGTCGTAGACGTTTCCGTACATCGGATCGGTGCGCTGCACGCGGCCGCCAGAAGCGGTCGCCTTGAGCGGATACTCGTTCTTCATCGCCCAGGCGATCTTGTCGAGCGAGTGGATGTGTTGCTCGGTGATGTGATCGCCGGAGAGCCAGGTGAAGTAGAGCCAGTTGCGGATCTGCCACTCCATGTCGCTCCACTCGGGCTTGCGGCCGCGGTGCCACAGGCCGCCGGTGTTGTACGTGGTCTGCATGGCCACGATCTCGCCGATGTCGCCGCCATGCACGCGTTCGATCACGGCTTGCTTCGCGAACATGTAGCGATAGCACAGGCCTGAGAGCACGTTGAGTTTCTTCTCGCGCGCGATGCGCGCGCTCTCGAGGATCGAGCGCACTCCCGGGCCGTCGACGGCGACGGGCTTTTCGACGAAAAGGTGCTTGCCCGCTTCGACGCCGGCGCGCATGTGCAAGGGCCGGAAGTGCGGCGTCGTGCACAGCAGCACCACGTCGCAGGCGTCGATCACTTTCTTGTACGCATCAAAGCCGACGAAGCGCCGCTCGGCCGGCACGTCGATCTTGCCCTTCAAGTCCGCTTCGCCCTCGAGGCTCTTCAAGGCCGATTCGAGGTGATCGGAGAACACGTCCCCCAGCGCGACCAGCTTCACGTTTTTGTCCGCGCGCAGCGCTTCGGAAGCCGCGCCCGTTCCGCGGCCGCCGCAACCGACCAGACCGACCTTCAACATCTCAAAGCCGCCCGGCTTCTTCGTCTGGGCGCCGAGGTAGGGAGCCGCGGCCACCGTGGCCAGCGTCGCGGAACCGGTGCGCAAGAAGCTGCGGCGGGAGAGCGGTGAATTTGACATGGGCATGTGCGTGTTCGAGATGCGGAGAACTTGGCGACAGACCTTGCGCTGTCCGCGTCATCCTCGCTCAGTCCCCGAGCAAGGCGCAAGGGCCCACGGCGAACGTTTTTGCGGCCGTCGGTCAGGGCACGCAGAATTGCTTGAATCCCGGCGATTCCACGCACTCCAATCCGTTCGCGCCCGCCACGGCGATCCGGAAATGGCAATTTTCAAAGCGCTCCCACAGCAGCACGCTGCCCTGCGGCCCGAGCACGACGGCCGCGGTGGCCAGCGCGTCCGCGGTCGTGCCGTCCGGGGCGATCACACTCGCACCCGTGCTCGTGGTCAACCCCATTGCTGTGCGCGGATCGACGATGTGCGAGTAGCGCAGACCCGCGATCATCGCCGAGCGGTAGAGATCTCCGGAGCTGGACACGGCGGCGCGGCTCAACTCGAGCATGGGCCGCGGACCTTCCTCCACCGGCGTCGGCGACATGATCTCCACGCGCCAGCCCCGCGCACCCGGCGGCGCATCGCCGACCACGATGTCGCCCCCGCCCACGACCATCGCCGACGAAAGCCCGCGCGCGTCGAGCAAGGCGAGCATACGGTCGAGGGCATACCCCTTGGCGATGCCGCCGAGGTCCAAGCGCGCGCCCGGCTTCGTCCAGCGCACGCGACACGCGTCCGGCGCAAGTTCCAGGGCGCGCCAATCGACCGACGCGCGCGCCGCTCTGATCGACTCGGGGTCGGGAAGTTCATGCTCGCGGATCGCGCGACGCCAGAGGCGCGTCGCAACGCCGCAGGTCACGTCGAAGGCACCGTCAGAGGCCGAAGCGACCTCGCGCGCTCGCGCGAGCACACTGTAGAGAGCTGGCGAGACTTCGATCCAGGGCGTGGGCACCTCTGCTTCGCTGGCGCGCGAGAGCCGCGAGAGTTCGCTTTCCGCTTCGTAGTCGCTCTGCTGCGCGTTGATCTCGTCGAGTAGCGCAAAGGCCGCGGCCGCGCTGGAGTCCGCGTGCTCGACAGCGCTCGCGTAGAGCACGATGCGGAACAAGGTCCCCATCTGGCCATGCTCGTACTCGAAGCGCTGCAGCGGCGCGGGCTGCGGGCCGAGGGCGCTGCAACCGAAAAGTCCCGCGCAGACGACCCAGAAAAGCGGCCACAGGCGCCGCGCTGCGCGCTCATTTCCCGTCGATGTAGCCATTCTGGCGCAGCGATTCGAGCTGCGCGGGAGTCATGTCCTGCGTCGATTCGCGCTTTGCGCGCTCAATCCAGTCGGCAATCTCTTTTCGCAAGCGCAGCACTTCTTCCGGCCGCGCGTCCGCGCGGCTCGTTTCCTCGTGGGGATCCTGGGCGAGGTCGAAAAAATCGACCGGTTCCTCGCCTGGGCCTTCGAGCAAGAACATGTTGCGCGGGTGCTGGATCAACTTCAGTCCGCTCTGTTCGCGCACGGCGCTGGTGAAATAGGCGTGGGCCAGCACTCGCTCGCGACGGGTCGGCGCGCCGCCGAACAGACTCTCGCCTTCGAGCCATGCAGCACGCTTCATGTCGAGCGCCTCGAGCACGGTCGGATAGACATCGAGATTCGCGCTCAAGCTGCTGACGCGTTTCCCGGCGGGCATGCCTGGCCCCGCAAGAATCATCGGCGTGTTCCACAGGTGCTCGTAGAACCAGGAACGGTGGCCGTTGCCGAACAAGTCGGCCACGCCGTCCGGCAGACCGCCCATCTTGTCGACGCGACTTTTCACGAAGTACGGCTCGAGTCGATGCTCGAAGAGCATTTCGCCGTGATCCGAGACCACGATCACCAGCGTCGTCGCCAGTTCGCCTGACGCTTCGAGGGTCTCCATGATTTTCCCGATCGCGTCGTCGGCCTGGCGCACCTCTCCGTCGTAGAGATTGGAGTAGCGCGTCATCATGTCGATGGATTGGCGCAGGTTCTTTCCCTCGAGCTTCGGCGAGCGCTCCTCTGCATCGGCCAGAGCGGCACGCCAGCGCACCTCCATCCGCTTCTGATCCGGCCTCAGGCCATTGAAGACGTCGAAAGCCGGCTTCGGCTTGTAGGGCATGTGCGGATCGAGGAACTGCATCCACACGAACCAGGGCCGCTGCACGCCGTCGACCTTCTGACGCGCGCCGTGCCAGCCCGCAAAACGCTGCGCTAAGACCTGAGCGTCGGCGTTGACCGTCTCCGCCGTGAAATCCCAGGTGTCGAAACCGCGCTCGAAGCCGCGCTCGTGACCGAGCACGTCGTTGGCCGGAAACGCGGCGGTTTCCATGCCGCGATCGTGCAGCGCCTCGGCCAGGACCTTGATCGAAGACGGGATCGATTGCTCTTCGGTGGTCACGCTGACGCCGGTGAGCATCGAGATCATCGAAGGCACGGTCCAGGAGGCTTGACTGTAGTTGCGTTCGTACAGCGTGCCGCGAGCCGCGAGTCCATCGATGTTCGGGCTCGTGGGTGGCTGATAGCCATAACAGCCCAAATGATCGGGCCGGAGCGTGTCGATTGAGATCAGCACGACGCTGGGGCGCCGAGCGGTCGGTGCTGCGTCTTTCTGGCCAGACTCTGGGCGATCGCCGGGTGCCGC
>JANMRV010000145.1:0-5638 GCA_031388685.1 Planctomycetota bacterium | reverse complement strand
ATTCATTGGGGAATGCGCTCGGCACCGCCTGGCCGTTCTGGGCGCTGATGATCGTGCTGCCTCCGCTGCTCACGATGAAGATGATCAGCGAGGAATCGCGCGCCGGCCTGCTCGAGTTCTTGTTGACCGCGCCGGTCAGCGACTGGGCCGTGGTGCTTGGGAAACTCCTGGCAGCCACGCTGTTCATGGCGATCTTGTGGTCGAGCACGCTCTGCTACGGCCTGGCCACGAGTTGGCTCGGCGCGCCACCGGATTGGCCGGTGCTGTTTTGTTCGTATTTCGGCGCGCTGCTCGTGTCCGGCCTGTTCTGCGCGATCGGCATGGTCGCGAGCGCGGGCACGAGCACTCCGCTGCTGGCGGCTTTCCTGGCCTTCGTGTTCAACATCGTGCTCTTGCTGCTGCCGTTTCTGTCCAAGCTCGCCGGCGCGATGCCCGACAACTGGCGCGGAGCGTTCAGCCGGCGCGTGGACGTGATCGCCCGCGTGCAGGGTTCATTCAGCATGGGTGTGATCGATACCTCGCACGTCATGTTCTTCCTGGTCTGGACCGCCTTCTGCGTGTTCCTGGCCACCCGGCTGGTCGAATCGAGGCGTTGGCGATGAGCGCGCGCGATGCTTCCGTCGTCAGCGTCTGGTCGAAGGCGCGGATCGCGATTGCAGTCGGGCTCGGCCTGCTGTTTTTCGCGCTTGCGGCCGGGCTGACCACCTGGCTCGCCGAACGGCCGGGGCTGCGCACGCGCCTGGACTTGACCCACAGCGGCCGCAACACGCTCGATCCCGTGCTCGCCGATCTGGTGGACAAGCTGCCCGAGCGCACCCAGGTCGAAGTGTTTTTCAAGCCGCTGCCCAAGCATTTTGCCGCAGCCGGCAGCGAAGTCCAGGGCCGTATGCAGGAGCTGTTGACCGTGTTGCAGAATGCTGCACCGGACAAGATCAAGGTCATCGACCACACGCCGGACGATCTCGCCGGTTCTGCGGAAGCGCTGGCGCGATTGCACGTCGACGGGGATGAGTTCGGCCTGGTCGTCGTGCAGCGCGACAGGCAACGCGCGCGGCTGTGCCTGTTCTCGGACATTGCGGAGATCGATTTCGGCAACCCGACGCCGGATCGCTATCTGCCGGCGCGGATGATCTCGTTCCGCGGCGAGCAGGCCCTGGCCAACGCGCTCAAGCGTGTTTCACAGGACTCGCGACCCAAACTTTATTTCACCACCGGTCACGGAGAGCGCAGCCCCTACAGCGCCGGCGCGAGCAGCGGGTCAGAGAACCGCGATCTTGGCGCGCTGGCGACGGCGCTGGCTGGCGACGGATTCGAGCTCGAGCGCTTCGATGGAAAGGGCCAGCCTGTGCCCGCGGACTGCGCGGCGTTGGCCATCGTCGATGCGACTCAGGCTTTCAGCGCGGCCGAACTGGGCTCGATCTACGCCTATCTCGACAGCGCGGGCCGCCTGCTCGTCACCGGCAGCCATCGATATGCCGACGGCGAAGGCAGCACGCGCGCGATTGCGGCCCGCTACGGAATCGATATGGGATTGGGCTACGTCGCCGAACCGATCGCCAGTCCAAGCGGGCCCATGGTCGGAGGCGTGGAATGCGCAAACGTCTACAGCCGCGGCGACGGACTTCAGACCCGTCATCCGGTGACCGAGTCTTTGGCGCGCTTCGGCAGTACGGTCTTGAGCACCCTGGCGCGGCCGCTCGCGCGCAAGAACACCGTCGCCAATGTCGTGCAGACGGAACTGGTGCGCTCCAGCGAATCTGCCTGGATCGAGTTGCCCGACGACAGCGGCGCCTTCGATTGGAGGCCCGACCTCGAGCGCGAGGCGGCGGGCAAGCGCTTCGGCCTCGCCTGCGCCGCACAAATCAATCCCGGCGCCGGCCCGGGAGGCGCGCCGGAGCTTCGTGAAGGTCGCCTGATCGTGCTCGGTTCGCCTGAATTCCTCTCCAGCGGTCAACTCGCCGTGAACAAGGACTTCGCGCTCAACGCGTTCAACTGGCTCGCCGCGCGCGAGTATCGATTGAGCGTGGCTCCGCGCGAGGATCAGCGCCGCGTGCTCGACGTGCGCGCGGGGAACAGCCTGCTGACGTTGCGCTCGCTGGCGCTGTTTCTGCTGCCGGGTCTTTGCCTGGTCCTGGGGCTGGTCACCTGGAGCATGCGACGGCGATGAATTTTGGCACCGTGAAATCCTCTTTGGAGCACAGTTAGTCGATGGGTTCACGCAGCGTCTGGATTCTGCTCGTTTTCGTGCTGTTGCTCGCCGGAGTGACGCTGTGGCAGATCGGCCGCGAAGACCGCCACACCTTTGATGTCGATCGCCCGCTGTTCGACGGCGTGCGGCCCGAGCGCGTGATCAGCGTGCGCATCGATCAGCTCGAGCGCGGACTCCAGCTTTCGATGCAGCGCGACGGTGACGGCGCCTGGCAGATCGTCGATCCGCTGGATTTTCCCGCCGAGGCCGGCGTGCTCGAGCGTTTGCTGGAAGTGATCTCGAAGAACCGCGCAATCCCCGTCGAAAAGCCCGACCTCGCCCGCCTGTCGCTCGCTCCACCACGCGCAGTGCTCGAATTCGTCGAGACGCTTCCCACGGGCCCACGCAAGCTGCGACTGGAGCTTGGCGCCAAGGATCTCGACGGCAAGTACGTCTACGCACGTATCGACGGCCAGGTGGTGCGCACGCTGCTCAACCTCGACTCGACGCTAGAGCGCGATCTTGCAGGCTGGCGCCGGCACCGCGTCTTGAACATCGATCCCGCGAGCGTCGTCGAAGTGCGCCGCAGCGGCAAGCTGGTCTTGGATCGTGCCCGAGGACTGATCGATCTCCAACTCGAAGCGGGTACGACGGAAACCGGCTGGCGCGCGACGAAGCCCTGGAACGCCGCGCTCGATCCCGGCACGGTCGGAGCGTTGCTCACGAACACCTGTTACATGCAGGCGCGCACGTTTCTAGCGGACTCCGCAGCGCAGGTGCCGGCCTTCGGTTTCGAGAACACCGATCTGCGGCTCGAGTTCGCTTGCCTGGACGGCAGCGAGGAAACGCTGCTTTTCAAGCACGATGCGGACACCGAGAGCTGGACCTGCATGCGCGAGGGTTCGACGCACGTCTTCCAGGTTGAAGCCACGGGCCTGGCCTTTCTGGCGCTTCGTTCCGACGAATTCATCGACTCGCGAATCGCCCACGCGGCGCGCGACGACGTGCAGAAGATCGAATTGCGCCAGGGCGGGCGCAGCCTCTCGTTGCGCCGAAAGGGTCAGGCCTGGATGCTAGGCTCGCAAGAGCAGACTGTTTCCAGGCGCGAAGTGATTGCCGATTCACAGGCCGTGTTCGATCTGTTGGGCGCACTCGAGAATGCACGCGCGGCACGTTTTCTGGTCGCACGGAGCGACGTGGGCTTCAGGCCTGACGAGCCGACACGCAGTCTCTCGGTGTTCACCAGCGCCGGGGAATTCGGAGTCGAGTTCGGGGCCCCGCACGAAGCGAGCCCAGGCATTGCCGGTCGTCAGTTTCGACGCAGCGGCGACGACGTCGTCGGTGTCGTCGAAGAGCGTATTGCGGCGCTGGCTTCGCGCGAGTGGGCCGAACTCGTCGATCGTCAGATGATCAAACTGCCCGAGCAGGCCATCGTCGCCATCGAGCTCGAACACGGCGACTTCAAACGCAGGTACACGCGCGATGCGACCAGCGGACGCTGGTCGCCCGAAGGCGTGGACGTCGAAGCGCCCAAGGGTTTCCAAAAGTGCGTCGATCGCTTGCTGTCCATGCGCGCCGAGGTTGCCGTCGACCTCGACGCAGCCTTCGAGTTTCAGGATCCCTGGCAGGTGGTCGTGATCGACGGCGGCAACGTGCGCACGGCCTACCGCCTGGGTTTTCTGGCCAGCGACCCGGCAAAGCAGGGCTTTGACGACGGTCGCGTGCGCGGGATCGTGACTTCGAGCGGCCTCATGCAGGACTTGGCGCTGATCCCCTGAATTGCGGGCTTGCTCGGGAGGGGGGCGAGGATTTAGCCTCTGGCCCTAACAGGTTCCGAACTCCGATCCACCCGTGTGGCTGCCAGCATGATTCCCCAAAGCCCCTCTCGCGAGCCCTATGGCAGGGACGGTGATCGACCGACGCGGCCGACGCTTCCGCCGAAGTCTGCCGAGCACGAGGTTTTGCCGACTGCGAAAGCGATGGGGCCGGCCCGACGCGCCGGCGCCATGGCGCGGCGCGCGCGCAGTGGCAGCGCTGTCGAGACGATCGTTGCGACGCTGAAGTCGAACCCCGAACTGCGCGAGCGGATCGTGCACTGGAACGAGTTCCCCGCGCGCGCGTCGTCGCTTCGCGAACTGCCCGCGGGTCTCGATCCCAGGCTCGCGCAATTGCTGAAGAGCCGTGGGCTGGAACAGTTGTACAGCCACCAGCGTGAGGCGATCGATCTCGCGCTCGAAGGCCGCGACGTGCTCGTCACCACGCCCACAGCCTCAGGCAAGACCCTGTGTTACGTCGCGCCCGTGATGCAGCGGCTGCTCGAGACCGACGGGAAGGCGCGCGCGCTTTTCCTTTTTCCGACCAAGGCGTTGTCCCAGGACCAGTCCGCGTCGCTGAACGCGATGATCGCACAGCTCGGACAACCCTGGCACAGTTTCACTTACGACGGGGACACGCCGCCTTCGGTACGGCGCACGCTGCGCGACCGCGGCCACATCCTCCTGACCAATCCGTGGATGCTGCACGCGGGCATCCTGCCCAACCATCCGAAGTGGTCGGAATTGTTTCGCGATCTTTCGACGATCGTGATCGACGAAGTGCACACGCTTTCGGGTGTCTTCGGATCGAATGTCGCCAATGTCCTGCGTCGCCTCTTGCGCATCGCGGCGCATTACGGTTCGCATCCGCGTTTCCTCCTGAGCTCGGCGACTTTGCGCGATCCAGCGGCCCACGCGCGCCGCCTGATCGGTCGCGACGTCGCGGTCGTGACCGAAGACGGTTCGCCCGCCGGGCCGCGTTCGTTTGCGCTCTACAACCCGCCGATGCTCGACCCGATCGCGGGTCTGCGCGCCAATGCGCTCGAGGAAACCCGTCGGCTCGCGCACCAGCTCGTGGGCCCGGGACACCAGACCATCTTCTTCGCCAATCAACGCACGGCGGTCGAAGTCCTGACCCGCTACCTCAAGGAAGCAGCGCACGAATTCGGCCTGGATCCCGATGAAATTCGCGGTTATCGCGGCGGCTACCTGCCCTTGCACCGGCGCGAGATCGAAGACGGGTTGCGCTCCGGCACGGTGAAGGTGGTCGTCACGACCAACGCGCTCGAGCTCGGTATCGACATCGGCCGGCTCGACGTCGCGGTGCTCGTCGGCTATCCCGGATCGCAGGCTTCGTTTTGGCAGCGCGCGGGCCGCGTGGGCCGGCGCGGGAATCCGAGCCTGATCGTGCAGGTCGCGCGCTCCGACGCGATCGACCAGTACCTGACCCAGCATCCCGAACATCTCTACGGTTCTCCGCGCGAGTGCCTCGGATTGGATCCGGACAATCTGGTGATCCTTTCCGAACAGGTGAAGTGCGCGGCCTTCGAGTTGCCATTCACGCGCAGAGAATTGGACGCCGATACGCCGTTCGCGCGCGCACCGCATCTCGCGTCGGTGCTGGACTATCTGGCGA
>JANMRV010000137.1:0-2432 GCA_031388685.1 Planctomycetota bacterium | reverse complement strand
CAGTTCCGCGTCCGAAGCAAAGCGCAAGCCGACCAACTGCCGCAGCGTCAATCGCTCGAATTCCTGGCGCCTGTTTTCTCCGAGCACGCGGCCGAGCCTGGCCTGCATTTCAGAGCGGATCACGCGGTCCTGCACGGTCATGGTGCCGACTCGGATCCAGAACCAGGCGATCAGGCAGCCGCAGCAAAGCAGCAGGGAAGCACTGGCGCTCAGTCCAGGCGCCTTGAAGAGTTCATATCCGCGGATGCAAGTGGCCGCGAGAATCGCGAGGCCCGCGAGCGCATACGGAATCGGGAGCCGTCGGCGGTGGTTGGCGTAGGACTGGGGCGTGTCTGTCATGGGAGGGGCGTCGATCTTGGACCGTCGGTGGCGGTGGCGTGGTCCCGCGGAAGTGCGAGTGCCTGCGCCAGATGATGTCGCAGGTGGCCGACATAGTCGCGCATCAAGTAGGCGAGTGTCGCCGGTTGATCGGCCGGCACGGTGCGCCAGGCGATCCGATCCAATGAATGGGGAGAGCGCTGCGCGCGTGCGATTTCCGGCGGCGTTTCCTCGATCACGCGCGCGAGGTGCAGGTTGTAGAGCCGCCACAGTTCGACCAGATCCTGCCAATCCGCGCGCTCCCAGGCCTGTGCCCGAGCCCAGGCGTTCTCGTCGTAGCCAGGGAACACGAGATCCTTCTGTTCGCGGGCCAGCACGAAGCGGCGATGGTTGTTGCAGGCCGAATCGATAAGGTGGCCGAGCACCTGCTTGGGGCTCCACTTGCCCGGCGCGCGCGGCGTGTCAGCGCGCTGCCCCGAAAAAGCGGCGAGTTCGGCCGCCGCAGCTTCGACGGTGCGTCTGAGGTCTTCGGCCAGGGCTTCCATGAATCGTGGAGTGGAACTGACTTCGAGACTGCAGTCCAGTCGAGGCCCGCGGACTTTTTCGCGCTGCGCTTGCGTTCCAAGCCGCTGGGCCGTGGGATGGCGCGCTCCTCCCCGTCCCCGATCCCTTCGACGTCGATTCCACTGATGCGCCGACCTTTTTCCTGGATGCCCCCGGCGCTGTTGTCGGCCGCGTCTGCGTTGTTTTTCGCGAGCTGTGCCGCTGACTCGCAACCGCCGGCCGCCGAGCCGCACGTGGTCCCGCCGACGCCGGTCGCGGCGTCCGTGGTTGTTCCTGCTCCCGCGCCGGTGAAATCGGAAGACGAAGACGAAGTCACCGGCAAGAGTCTCTATCAGCGCCACTGCGCCGGCTGCCACAACGACAACGGCGACGGCCGCGGCGCGACGATTCTCGCGCAAGGCAAGCAAGCGCGCAGTTTCGCGCAGGGCGGATTCGCATTCGGCAACACGCCGGAAGCGATCTTCAAGACGATCACGTCGGGGATTCCGGGCTCGTCGTTGATGCAACCGTTCAAGTCGCAGATGGACGATGACGAGCGCATGCTCGTCGCGAAGTATGTGTTGACGTTGACGCCGTATGGAGAATCGGGTCTCGCTGCCGGATCGATTCTGGCGGTCGATGATCGCGCGATCTTTGCGTACGGAAAGCTCCCGCCGCTCCACGACGGCTTGCCGGAGCGCCCGCGCGGTCTCATGGTCGGTCTCCCGGGCGGCGCGAGCTTCGAGTACCGCGTCGACGACGTGCGCCTGCTCGCCATGCGCCGCGGCGGCTTCGTCGACCGCACCGATTGGAATGAACGCGGAGGCGGATATCTGAAGCCGCTGGGCGATCTCGTCTTCGAAGCGGACTCCGGCGACGCGCTCGCTGGCCTTATGGCGCATGTCGACAACGCCTGGACCCAGGTCGCGCTCGACTTGACGGCGACACGCTGCAGCGGTGCCAAGGGTCGAGAAGCCGAACTCGAAATGAAGCCGAAGTCGAGTTCATCGTTCGGCATTCGACGCGTGGTCGAGACGCTCTATCAACCGCAATTGTCCGAACCCGAGTCGTTCGGAAGGCGCATCCGGATCGAGCGCACGGCGAGTCCTGCGGACATGCAACTAGGCCTGGTGAATTGGGGCGGTCTTCCCGCACCCGTCCCGGTCCGGGAGAAGCGCGCCGCCGACAATTGGGTCGTGTTGCGACGAGCTGAAGACTTTGACTGCATTCACGTCGAATTTGCCAAGGGCTCGGGCGTCTCGCTGCAAGGGAACGGTCAATTCGTGGGCGTGAGCTGGGGCAAGTCGAGCGGCAGCGCCCCCGCGCCCATCGACGTTCGGGTGGTTGTCGTTCGCGTGAAAGACTGGGACGAAGCGCTGTTGACGCGCCTTTCGAAGGAGCTGGCCCGATGAGCGCGTTTGCCAAGATTCTTGAGGTTGCCGCGTGCACCGCGATGTGCTCGCCCGCCATTGCGCAGCAGGCCGCGACGCCGGCCGCTCCGAACGAAGCCGACTACTACACCGTCGACTACCTCGTCCCTCCGACCGGTGCGCGCGTCGAAGTCGGCGGCA
>JANMRV010000132.1:0-10651 GCA_031388685.1 Planctomycetota bacterium | reverse complement strand
GCGCGCTCGAAAGCGTGCAGGCCGCGGTGCAACGCGATCCCAATCTAGCGCCTGCCTGGTTCAAACTGGGGCAGCTGTCGCACCGCGTGCCGATGTGGGACGAGTCGATCGCTGCCTTGCGCAACGCCGCGCGTTCGGCCGACGTGGAAACGGCATCACCCATCGTCGAAGAATTCATTTCGGTGTTGCGCGATGCACGCGCGGCGAGTCCCCAGAAGATTTCGGCCGAAATGGTGCGCTTTGAACTGAGCGAACTTGCGTCGCGCTTCCCCGACGATCCCGCGCTGGCTTTGGCGCAGGCGCGCGCCGAACTAGACCAGCAGGACATCGCGCCCGCGGTGCGGGTTTCGCGAGCCTACGACCGGCTCGATCGTTTCCTGGCCCATCAGGCTGACCTGGCGCTGGTCAAGGCGAACCAGAAAAGCGCCGAACTGGCCGCCGATGCCGGGTTCTGGACGCGCGCGGGCGCGTCCGAACCTGCCCGTCGCACGGGGGCGAAACGCCGGACGCCACTGGCGCATGTTCCCAGCCAGCTGTCGACGTCGACTGCCTTCTCGGCCCAGCGGGCTTCCTTGGACAGCCTGCGCGCGGGCTCGACCAAGGCGTGGACGGATTTTTATCAGGCGCTCGAACCGGCTCGCGCCGAGGCTTTCGTGCGCAAAGAGCTCGATCGGCGTCCAGGCAGTCTCGAACTGTGGCACATGCTTGGCGAGACGCTGATCGCCCAGAATCGGCGCGAAGAAGCGACACGCTTGTTCGAGCTGGTCGCCCGCATGGTCCCCGATGGCGAGACTCACCGCGCACTGGCCGGCTTGTATGCACAGGCCGCGGGCGATCCCGCGCGGGTCGAATCCGCAGTTGCGGCCGCCGTCAGACTCGAGGGCCGCAAGGCGCCCGACGTCGACCTGCTCTACGCGCTCGCACGAGTCTTGACCAGCAACTCCGCGGGCGTTTCGCGGGGCTTGCAGCTGCTGGCCGGCCTGTGGCAACAGCGCGATGCCGCGATAGGCCGGATCAAGGACATCGATATCGGCCAACTCTACGCGACGACCCTGGTGCAACGCGCCGATCCGGCCGATCGGCAACTGGCCACGATGCTGTTGCAGTCAGTTTCGGAACGGATCGTCGGCGATCGCGCTCGCAAAAACCTGGTCGAGGCGCTGATGCTCCTGGCGGCGCAGATTCCCGCGCGCACGCGTTGAGACGGCTCAGCGCGGCACAGCGCTGTCCAGCGCGCCCTCCGCCTCGAGTACCTCGCGCAAGGAACCGAAACGAAATTGGCCGAGCAGCGAGTCGAGACGCGGCAGCGTGCGCTCCAGATTGAGATAGTGCCGCCAGCGCTTGAAGGCCGGCGCGGGACAGCGCGGCTGATCGGGATCGAACTCCCAGGGATGCAGATAGAGCGAGGCCGGCCGGCCGCGGCGCTCGAGCGAACGCAGCGCGGCGCTGGTGATCGCGATCGGTAGCAGTCGGAAGTAACCGCCGCCGCCCATGGGCAGGTTTTTACCAGCGAACGGATAGGTCGAAACCGGAAATTCGACCAGACTGCCGCCTGCAACCGTCACGCGCGAAATGCCGGGCTCGAAGTCAGGCACGCCATACACCGGATGACGCACCGGGTGGACGCTCGAGTCGTAGCGATATCCGCGTTGAAGAAGCACGTCGAAGGCCCACCAGGTCCGGCGCGTCAGGGTGAAAGTCGAGGCGCGAAATCCAATCGGCCGCGGCGCCCCCGCGGCGACCAGCGCGCGTTCGGTGCGCGCCAGGTCTTCGACGAACTGCTCCTGGTTCATGTCCCAAAGGAAGAGATGTTCATAGCCGTGGCTCGCGACTTCGTGTCCGGCCTCGAGCACGCGCTGCACGTAGTGCGGATGGCGCTCGGCGATCCAACCCAGGAAGAAGAACGTCGCGTGAGCCCTGTTGCGAGCGAGCGAATCCAGGATCCGATCCATGCCGATGGAGAGACGCGACGGCACGCTGTCCCAGTCGTCGCGCGCGAAGTGCCCGCGCAGGTTGGCGACCTGGAAAAACTCTTCGACGTCGAAGGAGATGGCGTGCAACTTGGAACGGTTCACCACGCGGATTCTCCGCTATCGCGCATGGCTTCGATCTCGCGCACGACTCGCGCGGCGTTCCCGCGCCAGGTCATCCCACGCTCTTCGATCGTGCGCCGCGCCGCGGCGCCGAGTTGCGCCCGCAACTTTGGATCGCCCGCCAGTCCGGCCAGCGCGGCCTCGAGGCTCGCGCTGTCGCCGGCCGGCACCAACCATGCATTCTCCATGTGGCTGAGCACCTCGCGCAGATTGGGTTGGTCGGGTGCCACAGTCGCCAGGCCGGCGGCCATGTACTCGTGCAATTTCAACGCAGACGCGTAGGGATTGATCGCCGGAATCAGGGCGATGTCGAAGGCCGGAAGGAGCTTGGGGATTTGTGCGTGGCTGCGCGTTCCGGCGAAGCGCAGGCGCGCCGCCACGCCGCGCTCGCGCGCGCGCTGTTCGAGCCCCTCGCGCGCCGGGCCCTCCCCCAGCAGGAGCAATACGGCTTGCGGCAACTTCGCCAGTGCGTCAACGACCAGATCGAGTCGATGCCAGTCGCGGAAGTAACCGACGAAGCCGAGCACCAGCTCGTCGGGGGATAGGCCAAGCTCGCGACGTGCCAGGGCGCGCGCCAGGGCCAGGTCGGCGTAGTCGTACTGCTCCAGGTGCACGGCGTTGGGCGTGACAAAGATGCGACGGCGTTCGACTCCCAGCTTTGCAAGCATGTCGCCCAGCACGGCGGTCACGACGCACACGCGCGTGGCTTCGCAAAAAATGAAGCGCTCCATTCTTTCGGCCGTGCGCGCGAACGAAAGCCCGCGCGTGCGCGACAATTCCAGCACCATCGGAGAATTGACTTCGAGCACGATCGGCAACTTCGTACGCCGCGCGGCGATCACGCCGGCGGCATTGCCGAAGGCGTAGCGCTCGTAGATGAAGTCGGGATTCTCACGCAGACAACTGCGCACCAGCCGCGGCCTGGCGTAGGCCGTATACGAGTACTCCGCGAGCTCGCGCGCGAAACGCGGCAGGTGCGCAAGTGCACTCCAACGCGAGCGCGGACCGCAGGCTGCAGCGCCTATCGCCGCAGCCCCCGCTTTCGAGCGCGAAACCAGGCTGAATTCGACCAGCTCGTGACCCAGCTCGCGCCAGGCGCTTTGCAGCGATCTGATGTGCACGGCCTGCCCGTCCTCAGCCTGCGTGCGATGGTGGTAGAGGATCTTCAAAGCTTCAGCTCGCCTTCGCGCGCGCCGCGTTCAGGCACGCCTCCAAGCTGCCAAGACTCTGCTCCCAGGAAAGCGCTTGGACCTGTTCGCGACAACGCTGCGGCGCGGGCGCGCGGGCGAGCATCGCGGACAGTGCGCGCGCCAAAAGCTCGGGCTCGCGCGAATCGACCAGCGTGCCGGCAAATCCCTCGAGCAATACTGCCGTGCCCCCCGCACGCGTCGCCACGACCGGCCGGCCGCAGGCCAGCGCCTCGAGCACCACGTTGGGCCGGCCTTCGCGCGAACTGGTCAGCAGCAACACATCGCAGGCTGCGTACCACCAAGGCAGTGTGTCGGCGGCCTGCTCGCCGCGAAACTGCACGCGACGCTCCAGATCGAGTTCGCGCACACGCCGACGCAGCTCGCGCTCCAGCTCGCCGGTCCCCACGAACACGAGCTCCGCATCCGGCGGGGCGCCGCGCGCGAAGGCCTCGAGCGCGAGTAGCGGGTCCTTGCGCGAGATCAAGTGGCCGACGACCAGCACCAACGCGCCTTGCGCCTTGCACTCCAATCGCTGACGCGCCAGGCCGCGATCGCGCACTTGAAAGAGGTCGAAGTCGACACCGTTGGGCACCAGCATGCCTCGCCGCTCGGCGCCAGCCAGGCGATCCATGGCCGTCACCAAATCCTGGGACACGCCGCACCAGTGGCCGCTTTGGCGCAGAGCCAGACCGAGCGCGCGCGCAAGCCTGGGCGTCTGCGCCACCGCCAGCACGTCGCTGCCGCGCCCGCTGATCACGCTTGGAATGCCGACGTCGGCCCACAACGAGGCACTCATTGCAGCGGGCCAGGCATAGTCGAGCACGACCAGTTCAAGCTCGCCGCCCGCCTGCAGCGCGTCAAAGCCGGCGCGAGCGAAGGCGCGCGCGTTGGCCAGCGCAAAGCCGGGAATGTGCGCGTAGCGCGGTCGGCCGATTTCGATCTCTTCGCGCACTTCCGCGCGCGGCGTGCGCGCGATCAGGCTCCATTGCGGCCGGCCCAACCAGCGGCCTGCAAAAGCGCACGGTGCGAAGGGCAAGGGATGAACGACGCGCACGTCGTGGCCGCGACGGCGCATGCCGCTCCAGCGTCGCTCGGCGAAAATGCCTTCATGCGGGCGCACGCTGGAGGGATACAGCGAAGTCAACACGCCGATCTTCACGCGCTCAGTCCGCGCACTCCGTGTGCGCGCCGCCAATGTTCGAGGACCAAGAGGCTCCACAAGAGTCGCGAATGGTCGCGCCTGCCGGAGAGATGTTCGGCGTGGCGCGCTTCGAGCACGTCGCGCGCGAACCACTCGCCCGGCAGAGCACGCACGGCGTCCAGCGTGAACTCGGCCAGCGGCCCGCGGATCCAGACGGCCAGAGGTGTGTCGAAGCCGCGTTTCTTGCCGTCAAGGATCGAAACCGGCAGGCGCGAGCGCAGTGCATGCCGGAGTGCGTGCTTGCCACGCGCGCCCTGCAGCTTCTCGACCGCGGGCAACGGCGCGAAGCGCTCGACGAAACGGTGGTCGAGCAGCGGCGGCCGGACTTCCAGTGAGACTGCCATGGCTGCGCGATCGACCTTGGTCAGGATCTGGTCGGGCAGGTAAGTGTGGATGTCCGCGTACTGTGCGCGGTAGAGCGGATCGTCGACTCGCGGTCGGTTGTAGTGCAGAGAAAAGGCTTCGAACGGATCGCAGCCGGAAAGCGAGCGCGCGAGTTCCGGCGCGAGCAGCGCCAACGCATCGTCGCGCGAAAGTTGCGTGACGCTGTGATAATAGGCGCTGGCCGGATCGCGGCCGATGTTCGTGAGAAAGGTCTTCGCGCGCAGCGGTCGCGGAGCGAAATCGAGTTTCGGGTACACCTGCCCGAGTCCTCCGGCAAGCCGGCTGCCCGCCCGCCCCAGGCGCGAGCGCAAGCGATTCTCCGAGCTGTCGTGCACGTAGCGGCGGTAGCCTGCGAAAGTCTCGTCGCCACCGTCGCCGGAAAGCGCCACGGTCACATGTTCGCGCGCCATCTTCGACACCAGGAACGTCGGCAACGTCGAGGGATCGGCCAGCGGTTCGTCGAAGACCCACGGCAGGGTGTCGACCACCAGCCGCGGATCAGGATCGAGAATCTGCGTGTGGTGGCGTGCGCCAAGCCGGATCGCGCTCTCGCGCGCGATGTCGATTTCGTCGTGGCTCTTCTCGCGAAACCCGACCGTGCAGGCGATCAGAGGATCGACGCCCGCGCGCGCCATGCTGTCGAGCACCGCGTTGGAGTCGATCCCACCGGAAAGGAACGCGCCGAGCGGCACTTCGCTCTCCAGGTGTTCGCGCACGACGCGGTCGAGCCACTCGCAGATTTCCGCGTCTCGCGCCGCGCTGCTCATGGGCTCGCGAAGTTCATCCAGCGGCAGGTCCCAATAGCGCTCGAGCCGCGGGGGCCCGCCCGGTTCGAAAGAAAGGGTGTGTCCGGCCGGCAACCGTTCGATCCCGGCCCAAGCCGAGTGCTCGCCGCCGACGTAGCCCTGCATCAGGTACTCGAGCAGTGCCTCGCGCCGCAGCGAACGGCCGACTTCGCCCATGGCGAGAATCGCCTTGGGCTCGCTGGCCCAAGCCAAACCGTGCGGCGTTTTTGCCCAATACAACGGCTTGATGCCGAGGCGATCGCGGCCGAGCAACACTTTCGGATGCGCAGGGTCGCGCAGGTCGAGCAGCGCGAAAGCGAACATCCCGATCAGGCGCTCGACCGAGCGCGCGCCGAGTTCTTCGTAGAGGTGCACCAAGACCTCGACATCGGAGCCCGTGCGGAAGCGATGTCCCCTGGACACGAGTTCGTCGCGCAACGCGCGATGGTTGTAGATCTCGCCATTGAGCACGATCGCGATATCGCGCGTCTCGTTTTCGATCGGCTGATGGCCGCCCGCGACGTCGATGATCGACAGCCGGCGAAAAGCTATGGCGAGCGGCCCGAGCACGTGCACGCCTTCGTCGTCTGGGCCGCGCAGGCGCAGCGTGCGCGCCGCTGTGAGCATGAGCTCGCGGTCAGGCGACTGCGCCGGATCGTCCAGTGCAAGGCCACAGAGTCCGCACACGGTTCTTCGGCTCCTAGGCGCTGCCGGGGACCGCGCTGCGGCCCCGGTCTTGGGTGTTGCCCAGGCGCCGTGCGAAGCCGCGTTCGTGAACACTGCGCAGCTGAGCCTGGCCAGGCCCGGCGCGCTTGGGATAGGCCGAAGTGTTCGCCATCTCACGCTCGGCGATGATCTCGAAAGCGATCACCAGGGCGATCCAGTGATAGGCCAGATCGAAGTGCGCGCGATTCAAGAAAGTGCTGCCGACGATGAACGCCACCCAGGTGGCTTCGAACATGGTCGCGTAGTCCGTGATCCAGGTCGTGAAATAGCGCTTCTTCGCCTTCTTCTGTATGCGCCAGAGTGAAACCAGGGTGAGCAGCATGTTGAGCAGGTACGTGGCGAGTGCCAAACTTCCGCACTCGGCCCAGATCTGCAGATAACTGTTGTGCGCAACGCGCACACCCTCGTTCGCCTCACCCGATTTGTAGTTCCTGTAGTTGCGCAGGAACATGGTCAGGCCGACGCCGAGCACCGGGTTGTCCACCGCCATGTTGATCGCGGTCTTCCAGGCCGCGATGCGCCCCATCGCCGAACCATCCGCTTCGTAGTCCTGAATCGACTCGATGCGCTCTACGTAGGACGCGGGCGCGAGCAAGAACGCGCCGAACACGCACAGGCAGCCGATGGCGATCCCCGCAACGCGGTTCTTCGAGCGCCACACCAGCACCGAGAACATCGCCGCCAGCGCCAGGAAACCGCCGCGCGAGTGCGTCATGATCACAGTGATCAAGGTCATGGGCACCATGAACAGGATCCCGCGCCTGAGCACCTTGTTCGCTTCGGATAGCCCGATCAGGAGCAGCATCGGCAGCGACATGACCATCGCCAAGGCGAAGTCGTTGTTGTCCGCGAGCATGCCGCCGGGGCCGACCAGGATCTGGGCACTCATGCCGGTCAGGATGCCGACCAATCCGTCCTTGACGCCATAGAAGCCCAGTGAGAGCGCGATGATCCACAGGATCACACGCAACTGAGCCTTGGACGACACGACCGTCGTCGTGAACAACGCCACGGCGATGATCTTGACGAACTCGACCCAGCGGTCGATCTGCCCCGGCGAGAACTCGCCGGAAGCGATGATCCCCATGCTGACCAGGACCACCAACACGATCATCAAATAGCAGCGAAGGTTGCGCTCGAACCAGCGCTCGGGTCTCAGCGCCGCGTAACCCAGTATGCTCACGATCGCGATCAGGAACGACCAGCGCACGCCGCGCGCAAAGCCCCAGCACAGGTCCTGGGTGCGCATGTACGCGAGCCAGGAGAAGGTCAAAAGTCCGATGAACGGCCGCCGATAGCAGACCGGCAAGAGCCCCAGGATGATGATTGAAAAAATGACGTCGCGCATCGGCCATCCGACCCGAAACTAGCGGCCCGCTGAAGAAGTCACGTAGCAAGGAAGAGGGGCGGACGGCGAGAAAGGCAGCCTGACCGACCTCGACGCGCAGGCTGCCTGCCTGGCCGCAAGGCATCCCTTTCGGAGCGCAACCCAGCAGCGCCGCTGCACGCTCTGCCGTAGTACATAGTGCTTCACGCGGCTGCTAGGGCCTGAACGCTAGGCGCACGTCGTCGATGATTTGGGTGAGGCGCGGCCCGAGCAGGCGCAGACTGTCGTGCTGGTAAGCCCAGGTGATCCACAGGATCGAACCGACAATGATTGCACTCGAAGTCGCGATCATGCTGTGACGCGCGCGTCGACGCCGCGCCTGCGCGCGCGTGCTGATCATATTGACGGCCCCGAGCACCGGAACCGCCAGCCCGCGCGTCAAGTCGGGGATGCCGCGGAAACCGTTGCGCAGGAACTCGCTGGTCAGAGCGCCTCCCAGGCCGATCGCCAGGCCGAGGAAGGCTGAGATCAGGATGAACATCGGCACGTTGGGCGCGTTGGGGATGTCGGACGCCTTGGCGATTTCAATGACGTCGAACGGGTCCGCCAGATGGCCCTCGAGCAGCGCCACGCGCGTGCACTGGGCCTGATAGGCCTGGTCCGCCACCTCGAAGTTGGAATTGGCCGTTTGGACTTCCCGTTCCAAGTAGGAGAGCTGCAGGTACCAATCCCGGCGCGCCGTGTGTTCGCGACTGAGCTCGGCGATCGAAATGTTCAGGCTGCTGACCGAGACTTCCAATCCCGCGATCCTGGTCTTCGCCTCGCTGATCAGCTGATCGTAGACTGCGAACTTGGGATTGGGCACGAAGCGCGTCGGCTCCGCTTTCGCGGCGCCGGCTGCATTTTCACCCTTCAGCAGCGCGATTCGCGCCTGGTCCTTGGCGATCTCATCTTCGATGCGCTGATAGGCGCTGGCGGGCGGACGGTAGTCCTTGAGCTTCTCGCGTTTCGCGAGGATGCCCAGCTCCAGTTCGCGAACTTGCTTGGCGACATCGTCGGCCTGTGAGCTCCTCGACGATGTTGGATTGGCGATCGCAGCCGCCACGCTTTCGGGGATGGTGTCGGGCTCCAGCGCCTTGAAGTGTTCCTGCGCATCGAGCCTGGCGCGTTCCTCCTTAAGCGACTGCTCGGCGGCGGCGAGCTGCGACTGGCTCTGCAAGAGGCGCGAGTAGATGGGGTCCTCGGTGCGCGACTGGCCGTTGCCCGAAGACGGCAACGCGAGGGACAGATTCTTGTCCTTGACCAGGTCGGCCTTGGCCTTCTCGGCCTGCTGATAGATGGCGCGGTTATCGTCGCGCAGCCGCTTGTAGGTGTCGCGCTTCTGCTTGGCGTCGGCGCGCGCGCCCGCGACCACGTTGTCGATGTAGCGGTCGCGCAGCGCGTTCAGGAAGCGTTCGGCGCGCGAACCCTCGGAATCGCTGTACAGGACGATGATGAAATTCGATCCGCCCGCGCTCTTTCCGGCGCTCTCGACCCTGGGCAGGATGTTCTTGGTCAAGCGCTTGACGTAGTCGCGCTTTTCTTCCTCAGCGAGGCCGATGTAGTCCGGCCATTCCTGCGCCTCGATCACCGAACGCACCAACGGCTCCGCCGTCATGTCGTTCTTGGCCGAACTCACGTCGCGCTGAATGTCGCCGCCGCCTTCAGGCACCTTGACTTTCGTCACCACGTCATAACGACGAGGCATCAACTCCGCGATCATCACGCCGGCGGCGCCGACGAAGGCGAAGGGCAGCAGAATGCTCCACAACTGTCGGCGCACAAGTGCGCCGAACTCTGCGATCGGACTGGTTGTCTGGCTTTGAAGGGCCACGTATTTGCGGGTCGAGGGCTTTTCTAGTAGACCGTTCCGCCGCGGCGACCTTGACGGCGGTTCCCGCCGAAGATGTACAAGGCGCCGTTCAGATCCTGCAAGACCTGCGAGATCGGGAAGATCATCGCCGAGAGGAAATACCCGAACTCGGCCACCATGGTCGGCGGCACGTAGATGATGTCACGTTCGTGGATGTGCACGTTCGAGGTCGAATCGTGACTGAACATGTCGTCAATGTTGACGTAGATCGTGAAGCCGTCGCGTGGATCGGGCCGGATCACCTGCACGCGACCGAGGTTCGCCGTGCGAGCGTCGGGTACGGCCGCCATCACCGCCTCGAACACTGTCAGGTCGCCGCGGAAGGGTATTGCGCCTTCGGTGGTCACCTCCCCGAAGATGAAGTAGACCTTGCCCTGCGTCTGGATCTTCACGCGGATGTCGAGCTTGGTGTAGTACGGCGAGTACTTTTCGAGCAGGTAGGCTTCGAGTTCGCTGCGCGTCTTGCCGGCGACGTCCACGGCTCCGAGCTCGGGCAACACGATCGTGCCGTCGACGTCCACCACCAAGCCCGACAAGCTCAACTCGTCGGGGTGATAGCTGTCGGTGATCTCGATCGTGTCGTCGATCGTGATGTAGTTCTCCTCCTCGGCGTTGCCCGTGTAACGATTGCCGAAACCTTCCTGGTTGAGGTACTGCAAGAGCCGCTTGTCAGGCGAGCTGCTGGAGCACGAGCCAAGGCATGCGACGAGGCAAACGCTGATGCAGCAGAGCTTGGCGAATGCGACGGAGAGCTTCGTGCGATAAAGCGAGGGGATCATGGGCGAAAGGGATTAGGGCGGGCCCCAAGAGCACTCTGGAGCCCTGCTTGGGTGCTCTAGGATCGGTCAGATCACGCAGGAGGTTGATAGCGCGGTCAAGAACCGTATTGCCGGGCGTAGTATTCGCGGTACGCGCCGTTCCTAACCCGTTGCAGCCACTTCCCTTGCGACTGATACCACCGCACGGTCAAGGGCAGTGCCAGCTCGAAGGTGTAGCGCGGTTGCCAGCCCAGCTCGCGCTCGATCTTGCCCGC
>JANMRV010000111.1:0-4422 GCA_031388685.1 Planctomycetota bacterium | reverse complement strand
CGCAGGACCGACGCGAGCTCTCGCAGACCGTTTCGATCGCGCGCAACTATCTCGCGCTCGCCGAGCCTGGACGTCTGCGCATCGCGCGGCTCGAACGCATGCAGGCCCCGCCCGCGGGCCTGCCTATGTTCGACCCCAAGGACGAGGCCACGCCCACGGACACGGCGCTGACA
Organism: Planctomycetota bacterium; assembly: GCA_031388685.1. Lineage (GTDB taxonomy): Bacteria > Planctomycetota > UBA1135 > UBA1135 > JADJQU01. The sequence goes on along the minus strand of JANMRV010000111.1, from coordinate 4,249 downwards.
CGCGCGGCAAGTCTCGATTGGATCGCCGTCACGAGTCCTGACTTCCAGGTCGTCGAGGCGCTCAAGAGCAAGGATCCGAGCAAGGCTGCGCCGCTGTTCACCGCGCAGATCGGACTCGATCCGAAGACTCACTGGCCGATGCTCGCCGTGATCTGGCAGGACGAACAGGCAACGATGGTCGCGGAGACGGCGGTGCTCGTCGATCTGGTCAGCGAGAAATACTACAAGCGCATCAACGGCCGGCTGGTGCCGACTTATTTCCGCGTGCACGACCCGCGGCTGCCTTCGTCGCCGTTCAGTTTCCAGAACGAAGCGCGTGTCGCGGTGTTCGTGATGGACGGCAGCACGCTCGATGCCAAGCTGAACGCGGACGATTTCCGCCCGCCGAAAAAATAGTCAGCGGCGATGGAAGGCCTTCTCCAGATCGGCCAGCGTGAAACGCACACGCGTCGGCCGGGCGTGCACGCAGGTCTGATCGCTCTCGATCCCGGCGCCCTGGGCGAGTAGCGCGCGCATCTCCGGCTCGCTCAGCGCGTCCCCCGCCATCACCGAGGAACGGCAGGCGGCGCGATGCAGAACTTCCTCGAGGACTTTTTCGCTGTTGGGCGCAGCGCCGCGCTCTTCGATCAGTTCGAGTACGTCGCGCACCACGCTCGCCGGATCGGCGCGTTTCAGGCGCGCGGGCAGGCCGTGGATCGCGACGGATGTTGCTCCGAAAGCCGCGACGTGGATGCCCAGCGCTTCGAGTGCCTGCTTGTGTTCCTCGGCCAGACCCACCTGGACACGCGAAAGTTCCACGACTTCGGGCACGAGCAGGCGCTGGGTCTCGATTTCATGGCGTTCGAGATCGCGTTTGAGACCCTCGAACGTGATGCGTTCATGCAGCGCGTGCTGATCCAGGATCTCGAAACCGTCGGCGAGCGCGCGCACGATGAACGTCTTCGCGATCTGCATCACGGGCGCGTCGGCTGGAGCCTGCGCGGGCGGCAGCACGCTCGCCGTGACCGCGGGCAATGGCCCGCCCCCGACTTCGCGCACCAGCGGCAACTCGCGGGCGCCCGCGGGAGGTTCCGTTCCCGTGCTCCAGCGCAGCGCCGCCGTGGACTCGTTCCAAAGCGGCGCGAAGGAACTATCGCGGCGCACGGCGCGCTCGAGCAGCGCTTCACCGGGCGTCGACATGTCGGTCGTGCGCAGCGCCTCGCGCAGGTGATGGACCAAGAATCCGAACAGGCGCCGCTCGTCGCGGAAGCGCACTTCGGACTTGGCCGGGTGAACATTGACGTCGACTTGCGCGGGATCCATGGAGAGCGCAAGGAAGGCGACGGGCTGGCGGCCTTCGATCAGGAATCCTCGGTAGGCATCCTTGAGCACGCGGGTCAGGATCCGATCGCGCAACGGCCGACCGTTCAGGAACCACATCTGCCTTGCGCTGTCGTTTCGCGCGAGCCGCGGCGGAGCGACGAAGCCCGACAGGCGCAACGAACCGTCGCGAGCCTCGACCGGCGCGAGCGCCTGCGAAAGCTCGGCTCCGAATGTCCGGCGCACGCGCTCGCGCAAGTTCATGCCCGCTTCGACGTCGAACAGCCTGCGGCCATCGTGCGTGGCTACGAACCCGACGCCGGGATTGGCGAGCGCCAGTCTCTGGATCACATCGAGGCAGCGGCCGAGTTCCGTGGCCGTGGTCTTCAGGAATCTGCGCCGCGCCGGCGTGTTGAAGAAGAGATCGCGGACTTCAAGCGTCGTGCCCTCGCTCGCGCCTGCCTCGCGCGCGGCGCCGACGTTGCCGCCTTCATTGTGGATTTCGGCTCCGTGCAGCGTGCCGCGCTCGCGTGAGATGAGCCGCACGCGCGCGACCGACCCGATCGACGCCAGAGCCTCGCCGCGAAATCCGAGCGTCGCGATGTGATCGAGATCGGCGACCTCGCGCAGTTTGCTGGTGGCGTGGCTGGCGAAGGCAAGTTCCAGGTCCGCCGCACCCATGCCAATCCCGTCGTCTTTGACGCGCACCAGCGAAACTCCGCCCTCGGCCAGGTCGATCTCGATCTGGCGCGCATCGGCGTCGAGCGCGTTCTCGATCAGCTCTTTCAGCGCCGACGCGGGGCGTTCGATCACCTCGCCGGCGGCGATCTGATTCTTGACCAGCTCGGGCAGCAGCACGATCCGCGAAACTGACGGACCGCTCATGATCGAGACGCGGCGCGCGCGCGGCGCCAGCGCACTGCGAAAACCGCGAGATCGTTTTCGTCGACGACGTGTCCGCTGCGCGCCTTGCGCTCCATGCGAACCAGGTCGGCGGACATCGCGCGCCACGCGACCGCGTCGCGTGCCTCGAGCGCGGCCTGGAAATCGCGCATCTGGAATGCGCTGACGCCGGCTTCCTTGGCGGCTTCCTCGCTGGACTTTCCCTGGCGCATGGCCTCGCTCGCGAACAGACCGCGGCGCACGCTCGAGCGCAATCCGCTGAACAGGATTTCGCGCAGCGCGTCGGGTTTGACTTCGAGCTTGCCGTCCTTGCTCTTGAACCCGGAGTGAAAGAGGCCTTCGTTGCCCTGCAGCGACGCGCGCAGATCGCCACGCGCCAGCGCGGAGGCCACGTCGAAGGGCGAGACGGGCGCGGCGGCGTCGAGTTCGCGAAAGAAATCCGCGCCGGAAGAATGCCTGCACTCGGCCAGCTTGCTGTCGAGCGCGCACAGATCGCCGCCGACCGCGGCGACGAGCAGCACCGCCTGATCGGAAGTCACGCGGACACCGAGTTCCTTCGCGCGGCTCGCCACCCACTCGCAGACTTCGGTGCGCCGCGGGTCGGGATTGCGCTCCCAGGGCGCGGGCTTGTCGTAGAGCTTGCGGAAGGACAGCAAGCTTCCGCCGCTCGACACGATCGACTTGACCGTCGCGTTGTCGGCGCGCAATCCCTCGGCGACCAGCACCACGCAGCCGGCCTTGGAGGCGAGAAATTTCGCGATGGCGCGCGCCACCGGGCGTTCCTTGCCGTCGTCCTTCTTGAGCAGGTCCTCGGGCGCTTGCACGATCACCAGGCGGCCGGCCGCGAACAGTCCGCCGCCGACGAGGTCATCCTGCAGACGCAGCGCATCGAACCCGGAATCTTTCGTGTCGTGGGTGCAAAGCTCCAACTTCTGCGCGCGCGCGCTGACGCGCAGCAGGTCCAATGCGACGTTGCGGTAGAAGAGCTCCTCGCCGCGTACCACGTAGCCCGCAGCCAACGCGCCGCCCGCCAGGGCCGTGCGCAGGGCGCTGAGAACTTCTTCGGGATGCGTTTCTTTCGCCACGGCGTGCCATTCTAGCGAGGCGCGCGCGCTCGCGAACTCAGTTGTGCAGGTCGAGCGCCAATCCGACGAAAAGGCCGACGCCGACCCAGCCGTTGAACGTGAAGAAGGCCAGGTCGACTCTGGACAGATCGTCCGGACGCACGACGCGGTGCTCGAAAATCAACAGCAGCGCGGCCAGCGCGATCGAGGCGGCGTAGATCCAGCCCAGGTCCGCCCGCCACCACAACAGGATCAAGAACGCAACGGTCAGCACATGGGCGAGCCGGGCGAGGCAAAGGGCGCGCGCGACACCGAAACGCGCCGGTATGGAGTGCAGTCCGGCGGCGCGGTCGAAGTCGAAATCCTGGCAGGCGTAGATCAGGTCGAAGCCCGCGACCCAGCACAGGACACTGGCGGCGAGCAGCAGCGGGATCACGGCTTCTGCGTCGATCGTGCCGCGCAGGGCGAGCCAGGCCCCCAACGGAGCCAGCCCGAGCGCAGCCCCGAGCACAACGTGGCACAGCCATGTGAAGCGCTTGGTCCAGCTGTAGCCCAGCAGCAACAACAACACGAAGGGCGAAATCTTGCCGCACAGCGGGTTGAGTCTGAACGCCACCGCGATGAAAAGCGCCGAACTTGCGAGTACGAGCGCGCTCACGCTGCTGCGCGAGAGAATGCCGGCCGGCAATTCGCGCCGGCTCGTGCGCGGATTTTTCGCGTCGATCTCGCGGTCGATCAGGCGATTGAAGCCCATCGCCGCCGTGCGTGCTGCGACCGCTGCAAGCAGGATCCACGCCAGACTGCTCAGCGGCGGAACTCCGCGCGAGGCGAGCCAGGCACCCTGCAGCGCGAAGGGCAGCGCGAAGATCGAGTGCGAAAAACGCACCAGGCTCGCGTAGTGACGCAGCTTTGCGATGGGACTCGCGCCCGGGTTCACGAATCCTCGCGCAGCGGGGGATCTGAAAGTGGATCGCTCGGCGGCG
>JANMRV010000447.1:0-1819 GCA_031388685.1 Planctomycetota bacterium | reverse complement strand
CATGCCGCCCGTCGCGAAGAAGTTCATGTCGATCGAGTACTGGCCCGAGCAGTCATTCGGGGGCGCATTGCCGCCCGAGTTCAGCGGGATGGAGCGCTTGAGGGGCGTGTTGATGCAACGCAGACCGGCTTGGAACGGAATGGCTGCGGCACCGGTATTGGTGTACAGCATCAAGCCCGGCTTGTTGTTGATCACGTTGCTGGCCTGGACGGAGAAGCCCGCACCCGCGGTGGCGCTCGCGAAACCGACAGAGCCGATCGTCGGCGTGCAGCCGAGCGAGTTCGTCTTGGCGGTGCAGTAGACGACCGGCGCCGGGGGCGGGAAGCCGTTGGTCAGACCGAAGTCATCCCAGTAGGCCTTGCCCGACGGGGTCGTGGTGGCCGGCCCGTGGTACAGGTCGACGGCTGCGATCTTGTTGCTCAACGGATCGGGTGCACCACCGAAGACGCTGCAGCTGAAGCAGTACGCCGGTGCGCATGAAGCGCCGTTGTAGAAGACTTCGATACTGTCGGCGTTCATGTCGATCTGAGCGCGGATTTCAACCCACTGGTCGAGGACCACCGGGCCCGAGGCCGTGCTGGGGCTACCTGCGTCGATAACCCAGCTGCCCGCGAACGGGTCCATCGTCAATTGCGCGCACCAGTCGAACGGACCAGACGGGTCCGCGTACTGGCTCATCATGATGAAGTAGCCCTTGTCGACGGCGCCGGTCGGCATGTAGATGTACACGCGCATCGTGTGCTGGCCGGTTCCGGCGGTGAAGCCCGTGAACTGGTGGACGAGGTCGCTGGTGTCACCACCGACGAAGGCGTTGGTGGAGACGGACCGGCCACTGCGGGCGAAACCCGTGGTGCTGTCCTCGATGATGTTGCTGGCGTTGGCTCCGTTGCCCCACTGCTGCCAGCCGCCTTGTCCGTTGATCACGGAACCGAGCGCGTAGCTGTTGTAGTTGTCGACGAACGGGGTTTGGGCGGCGGCCGATGAGGCCACGCAGGTTGCGGCGATGGCGGACCACAGCCACTGATTCATGTGCAATTTCATAGGGGTTCCTGGATTTTCTTCCTGAGGCGATGAGGTAACGAGTGTGGATGTCGACCGAGCTCTGGTCCCGGCCCTGAAGAGGTCGGTAGGCTCGACACAAGTAAAACGTACACCCGATTCAAGGATTGCGCCATGGAGTCGGGTGGCGGTTCAGGTTCTTGGACGAGATCCGGCGGCCAAACGGCCCATGAAAGCGTGGTCCCTGGGTTGTGCGGCCCGGCGGGGCGCTCCTGAGGCGTCCCAACCCCGGAATCGAAGCACCGCAGGGCCGGTTGAGCCACCGGCAGGAATTCGACTCGCGGACTTGGGAGGGGCCGGAACTTGCGGCGGCTCGGGGCCCCCGTCAGGGCAGCGCAACGGCTCCGCAAGGGTCGTGTGGGGTGCGAAACGGGCCGACGCCTGTCGTCTCCGCACCTGATTCACGTCCCTTCGAACGGCTCGAGCGCTGCGCGTCCCACCTTCCGGCGGGGCAGGCAGCGCTCGACCAAGCGATCGAGGCCGACCACCCCCAAGGGCAGTCGGCCTCGACGATCAGTTCAGCGTGTTCGTCAACAGGGAGTTGACGGCACCGCCCGAATCACGGGCAGACGGTGTATTGAAGACCGTCCGAGAGGGTCGCGTTGAGTCCCGCCGGGAATCCGTTGTCGCGGCCCCAAGCTTGAACATTGACGACCGTGCCCGGAACGACCAAGTAGGGAGCCGGCGTTCCGCCGAATCCACCGACCGCGAAGGTGTTGAAGTCGAGCGAGTAGACGCCCGAGCAATCGTTCGGCGGCGC
>JANMRV010000061.1:0-2087 GCA_031388685.1 Planctomycetota bacterium | reverse complement strand
TTCTTCGACGTCAATCCCGGCAAACGCCGGCGTGGAGCGTCGCCGTACCGCTCGTGGATGCGTTTTTCGTTCGGGCCGCCCATGGACAATATGCTGGCCGGGCTCGGTCGGCTCGAGGACATGCTGGGTCAGGGCGCGCCGGCCAAACGCAAGCCGCGTTCGGGTCGCTGAGCGAAGCGCTCGCCGCTCGCCGCGGCGAACGCGTAGGATTCGCGGGATGAAGATCACCGCCTTCGCCATGTTGTTCGGCACGCTCGGCGCTTCCGACAAACGCGCTTTCGACATTCCCGACGTCTACGGAGTCGCGCAGGTCAATTCACCGGCGCTTTCGCCCGACGGGCGCACGATCGTGTTCGGCGTGCGGCGCTTCGACGTGGCCGCCGGCATATCGTGGAGCGAATTGTGGTCGATCGGCACCGACGGATCGGGACAGCGGCAACTCACCAGCGCGAAGAAGTCGGACACGGACGCGCACTTCACGTCCGACGGCAAGTCGCTGGTCTTCGTCTCGAATCGCAGCGGATCGAGTCAGCTATGGACGATCCCGCTCGATGGCGGCGAAGCGCGCCAGTTGACCGACTATGCGCCGGGGATCGAAAGCCCCGTGTTGTCGCGCGACGGACATTGGATCGCGGTGACCAGCGAGATCTGGCCCGACATTTCCTTCGAGAGCGCGGCGCAGAAGGAACGCGACGACGCGCGCGCAAAGGGCAAGCTCGACGTGCACTGGACCGACACGCTGCTCTACCGTCACTGGACGAGCTGGGACGAAGGCAAGACCAGTCACGTGTTGCTGGTCGACGCGAAGACGGGGAAAGTCGAGCGCGATCTGACGCCCGGCAACTTCGACAGTCCGCCCTTCATGCTCGGTGGCGGCCGCGGCTACGACTTCTCGCCGGACGGTCGTGCGTTGGTGTTCATGTCCAATCGCGACAAGGCGCAGGCGACTTCGACCAATTCGGATCTGTGGCTCGTCGCGCTCGATGAAGTCGCGACGCCGAAGAACTTGACGGATGGCTGCGAGGGCTGGGACGGGCAGCCCTTGTTTTCTCCGGATGGAACGAAGCTCGCCTTTGCGAGTCAGGCAGAGGCCGGGTACGAATCGGATCTGAAGCGCCTAGGCGTGATGGACCTCGCCAGCGGCAATGTGCAGTACCTGACTTCGCGCGAGGGCTTCGACGACATGCTGACGGACATGCGCTGGTCGAAGGACGGCAGCGCGCTGTATTTCCAGGCCGAGGTGAAGGGCCGCACGCCTATTTTCCGCGTCGGGCTCGACGGTCAGAAGCCGACGAAGGTTCACGAGCACTCGAGCATCGACGCCTGGGAGTTGGTCAATGGCGACGGAGCGCTCGTCTACGTGCGCCGTGCGATCAACGAGCCCCACGAACTTTTTATCAAGCCCGCCGGTGCCAAATTCCCAATACGCTTGACGACCTTCAACGCAAAGTTCGAGTCCGAGATCGACTTGCGGCCAGCGCAGGAAATCTGGGTCGAAGGCGCGGACGGCACGAAGATCCATGTTTTCGTGATCACACCGCACGGCTTCGATGGTGCGAAGAAGTATCCGTTGATCCTGAACGTGCACGGCGGCCCGCAATCCCAATGGGCCGATTCGTTCCGTGGCGATTGGCAGGTCTACGGCGGCAAGGGCTATGTCGTAGCTTTCGCCAATCCGACCGGCTCCACCGGCTACGGGCAGAAGTACTGCGACGCGATCGGTTCGGATTGGGGCGGCCGCGTGTTCGACGACCTGATGCGCGTGACCGACACGCTCGAGAAACTTCCCTATGTCGACAAGGACCGCATGGGGGCCATGGGCTGGTCCTACGGCGGTTACATGATGATGTGGATGCAAGGCCACACCGATCGCTTCAAGTGTCAGGCGGCGATGATGGGGCTCTACGACCTGCGCTCTTTCTACGGCGCGACGGAAGAGTTGTGGTTTCCCAAGCACGATCTCGCGGGCACGCCCTGGAGCAGCGATCAATTCGAAAAGTGGTCGCCGTCGAACTCGGTCGCGAATTTCAAGACTCCGGCGCTGGTGATCACGGGCGAACTTGATTTCCGCGTGCCATACACGCAAA
>JANMRV010000052.1:0-17004 GCA_031388685.1 Planctomycetota bacterium | reverse complement strand
GAAGGACTCGAACATGGTCCAGCTGTCCCCTGCGGAGCGAGCGTCGCTGACGCCTCGCTACGAGATCCTTGAAGAGGTGGGCAGGGGTGGGATGGGAGTCGTTTATCGCGCAAGGCACCGCTTGTTGGACCGGACGGTCGCGGTGAAGGTGTGCTTGCCCGGTGTGGAAACTGGTCGATTCCAACGCGAGGCTCAACTGCTTGCCCGCCTACGCTCGGCTCACATCGTGACTGTGCACGACTTTGACCAACTCTCTGATGGCCGCATGCTGCTCGTGATGGATTGGGTGGAGGGTTCGGATATTGCGAAGCTCATGAAGACCGCAGAGCGTCCGCTGGCCGAGCAGCGGGTCGTGGCCTGGATGCTTCACGTCTGTGAGGGAATGCAGACCGTGCTCGACCAAGGCATCGTCCATCGAGACCTCAAGCCCTCGAACATTCTCATCGATGCCAACGACGGCGCATTGGTCGTGGATTTCGGTCTCGCCCGATCCGTGGACGTCGAGCCGTTGACAATTCCTGGGCATGTGATGGGCACGCCCCTGTACATGGCACCGGAGCAAGCGGACGATTCGAGCCGTGCTGATGCCCGAACCGATGTCTACAGCTTCGGCGCAACGTTCTACCACGTCCTCACGGGAAAGCCGCCGTTCCAAGGCAAGACGCCATTCTCAGTCCTGTTCCAGCACAAGACGGAGCCGTTGATCTCGCCGAAGGCGCGCAATCCCGCACTCAACGGTCGCGTCAGCGAGTGCTTGGAGCGATGCATGGCCAAGAGGCCGCAAGACCGGTTCCAATCCTTCAGTGAGGTGTTCGCAAGTCTGCAAGGGTTGAGTGGCGGCGTGTCACCGTGGGAAACCGCTGATGGGCCTGAAGTGCGCGCGGTCCAGGAACGCTACAAGCAGCGCCGAGTCCAATACCTTGGCGGAGGAACGGATCTCGACCAGCCAGACCGCTATGGTTTTCCGCAAGGACGGGAACTTGTGATCGGCGTCGGCAACATCGCCGCGCAAGAAGTCGATGCGGTCGTGAGCTCAGATGACGACATGCTGTCGATGGGCGGCGGTGTGTCCTGGGCCTTGAGTGAGGCTGCTGGCCCACAGTTGCTGAGGGATGCCCAGAGCCTTGCCCCGGTCCGTCCCGGCAGAACTATCGTGACGAGAGGAGGCGCGCTCCCGGCGCGTTTCGTATTCCACGGAGTCACCATGGGCTTCACGCGCACGGAAAATCGGCAATGGTTGACGCCGAGCCGTGACATCATCAACGAGATCATGGAGAGCTGCTTCCACCAGGCCGACACGCTGGGAGTTCAGACAATCGCGTTCCCCTTGCTTGGAACAGGTTCCGGCGGCTTTCCCCAGGATGTGTGTCTCGACACGATGTTCCGTTTCTTGGTTCGCAAGCTCGCGCGAGGCCTGACCACCGTGCGCGAGGCAAGGATCGTGCTCTTTCAAGGGGCTCGCAAGTAGACGGCCGCATGCCTTTCGGGAGTGCGTCCGCAAGTCGCACTCACACGATGGGGAGAGGATGGTTCACCTTACGGCAGCAGCGTGAAGCTCAGTCCGTCGGTGAGCCCGATGTTGTTCGGCGCTGCGAATCCAGGATCGCGGCTCCAGTACTGCGCGCGAATCGTCTGGCCCGCAGCGAGGAAGTAGTTCTCGACGTAGGCGTGGCCGAAGTGGAACGAGTACAGACCGGTGCAGTCGATCGTCGGCGCGAGGCTGCGGCCGGATGCCTGGCCTGGCGTGCGAACGATCTGAAGCCCGAGTAAGAGTGTGCGGCTGCAGATGGGTGAGAACGAGGCGGGCCTTGCCTTGCCCGGCGAGCAATCGCACGCCAAAGCTTCGTGCCTGCGATCGTCCATTTACACGGTCCGCTGGACGGGAGTCCGTTGAGAATGACAAGCGCACGGCTCCCTTCTACTCAGCAGGGCTACGGCGAATGCCTGATCAATGGAGTGGAGGTTCGATCGTGATGCCATATCATGCCGGTGGCGCGCGCGGGAATCGTCCCGGCGGCGGAGTGCATGGCCTTTTCTTGGGAGGAGAGCATGGGCGGCGTCGCAACATGGTTTCGCAAATGGTTCGGCGGCAAGCAGGAGTTGCTCGCACGCTCCGAAAATGATCGCGTGCGCGCGCAGCCGGACCTCGACGTGTCGCATTCGCGTGCGGAGCGGGACACGCCCGTGCGGCCCTTGAACTCGAGTCCGCGAGTGAGCACGCAGTTCGCCGAGGACAACAACGGCTTTGCGCTGGCCATCTATAGCCAACTCCGGCCGCAACCCGGCAATGTGTTCTTCTCACCCTTCAGCCTCCGGTCTGCGCTGGGCATGGTCCGGCTCGGGGCTGTAGGGGACACCGCGGCGGAAATGGACAAGGCGCTCTACTTCTCGCAGGAGGGTGATGAGCTGCACGCCGCCTTCGGGGAGGCCATTCATCGACTCAACGCCGCTACGGACGGCGGGGGCAACATGATCGTGGCGAATTCGCTCTGGGGTCAGGCTGGCGAGCCGCTGACAGCGGCATTCACGGAGCAGGTTGTCCGGCAGTATGAGGGCTCCATTTCTCTCGTGGATTTCGTTGGAGCTGGCGAGGCCGCAGGCAGGAGCATCAACGAGTGGATCGAGGCGAAAACGAATCACAAGATACGCGGGGCCTTTCCCCCGGGCGGCGTGGACCCGATGACGCGCCTGATCCTCGTCAACGCGATCTACTTCATGGGCAAATGGGCTCGACCGTTTGAAAACGCTCTCACGGACGAGACGACGTTCTATCTCGAAGGTGGCAGCAGCGTTCGAGCGCCGCTCATGCACGGGAAGGAAACAATGGGGTACGTTAGGACCTCAGGCTATCAGGCGATTGAACTCGCCTACAGTGGCGACAGCCTGGCGATGCTCGTCCTCCTTCCGAACGAGAGGAACGGGCTCCAAGCCTTGGAGGAGTCGCTCTCCACGCAGATGCTAGACGAATGCGTGAATGGGATGGTGGAGTGCAAAGTGAAACTCTGGCTTCCACGGTTCAAGATCCGTACAGACGTCAGCAACTTGCCGGCACGGTTGCGTGCGCTAGGCATGGCGCGAGTGTTCACGCGCTCGCAGGCCGATCTCTCCGGCATCAACGGCCACGCGGCGCCGGATTCCAGGGCATTGTTCCTCTCCGCGGTCCATCACATCGCATTCGTGGCCGTGGACGAGGCCGGTACCGAGGCCGCGGCCGCCACCGTGCAAACGTTCGCAGTGCTGTGCTTGCCCCCGCGGCAGCCGCAGGTACCCATTTTCCGCGCGGATCATCCATTCCTGTTCGCCATCCGCGATCGCAGAGACGGGACCATCCTGTTTCTTGGTCGTCTCGCGGACCCGAGCAGGGAAGACTGAGGCATCCGCGCATCGAGTACGCGATCGCGGCCCAATTCGGGACTTAGAGTGCGCTCCTGCGGCCGATCTTCAAGGGTCTGATCGCGGACGGGAACTGCAGGGCGGCAGAGCCGCTAGACCGAGGAACCAGCACAAATCGGCGGGGCACGGCTCCTAGCCCGCACGGCGGTGTTACTCTGGCTCCTAGGTCAAACCATGAAAACACTTTTGATTTCAGGACTGCTCGCGCTACTCGCCACGACCGCTGGAGCCCAAGGCAACTTCTACATTGAGACGTGCGTCCTGAACTGCACGTCAGGCGCGCACGGCAACCAGGTCTTTTGTGGGGTGACCAATGTCTTCCGAAACGGCCAGATCTCCTGGATGTGGAGCGACACGATCGATCTCTATTCGGTCACACCCGCTTCGTTGCAGATCTTTGACGCGCTGACTGGGCAGTCCGTGATTGGGGCGTACACACTCCAGGACGCTGGCCGCAGACTTGTCTTCACACCGGCAACTTTTCAGCACGGGCATCTCTATAGTCTGCTTATCCCGGGGCGGGAACAAGGCGACCTCGGCCCCTTCGTCATGTCGACCAGCGGCGTGCCGAACCTCTCCCGGCTCGATTGCACGATCGTTACGAGTCTGGGGGATTTGGATATCGGTGCCGACTGCGTGGTTTCGTCGAACTCCGTCGGTGTAGGTGCACTGATGTCGTTCGCCGGCTCTTCCAGCATTTCGCAAAACGACCTCGCGATCGAAATACTCGGCCTGCCTGTGGGCCAGCCAGCCCTTTTCGTCGTTTCAGACTCGCCCTCGTCACTGCCGTTCGGCGATGGTGTGCTGTGTCTCGGTCAACCAGTTAGGCGGATCCAGCCGCTGATCGGGACCGGAACGGGCTCGGTCTCATTGAACGTCAATGTCAACGCGTTGCCGCCTGGCCTGATCGCAGCACCCGGGCAGCTGACGTGGTTTCAGCTCTGGTATAGGGATCCGAAAGGTGGTCCGCAGGGATTCAACTTGTCCAATTCACTGCGCGTGGTCTGGCGGCCCTAGCCTCCGCCGTCTGTACATCATTCCGTTGCCGAAGGCCGGTCGATTGCGAGTTGGATCGATGAGCTGAGAAGGCCGGCTTCCACGCGAGGTCGCGCAGCTGCGCTTTTGTGGCGTGAATCGGACTTTGTGCCACTCCATGCGGGGCCGCGCCGCGCTGGAATTGTGGGGGGTGTTAACCAGAGGGTCGGAGAGAAACGCGCTCTCCGGAGAGTTCACCGAGCGTCCCCGGCGCATGCCCGAGTGCGCCCCATAGAGTTGCACGCGGGGTGCACCCACGTGCGATGTGAACGGAGAAACAGAACGCGAAAACCCCTCGCGGAACCTGAGCCATCCTGGGCACTCATGACCGCGCCTCTCCGGACGCAAACCCGCCGCAGTTCACCGATCACGCGCGCGGCGCGGCCGGCTAAAGAGCGGTGGTGTCTCCCCGAGTGCGAACCGCTGGTGAACGTCTCTTGGCGGGGGGAGTCCGACCGAACTTTGCCCCGTCTGGTGGACCTGCTTGGCCGAGTCTTGGCAGGCAGGGCCAGCGTTCCGCGCAAGCCTGCCGGGATCGAGGCCTGCGCTGAGCAGGAAACACCAGAATTCGGTCACGTTTCTGGGCGCGCGCGCAAGAAGGTCGCGGAGCCCCGACCCAGTGCATCGACGCGACCTTTACCCCGAGCGATTCGGCGTTCATGCCTGGCCGCAGGTTCGCGCTCTTCCTCGGCGAATTTTGCCCATTCACGAGTCTCCCCGCGAGGCCCGATCTGCGCGGATCTCGACCCGCACGGCGGATTCGACGTTCGGCGGGCTGGCCACGCCGCGCTCCGCGCCTGACTGGTCGTGTGAGAAGTCTTGCGGAGTTCACGCCGCTTCCGACTCGGAGCTGCCCGTGTTTGGAGCACTCACCAGCGGCGGGCACGCATCGTCTCAGCACGCCGAGTTCCCGTCGAACCGCAGTCGGACAGCACCGCCCCGCTCCGTGCTCCCTGGGCGGCCGGGCTACTTGCTCGAACCTCACTTCGAATTTCAACTACGGAGGCGGGCATCGACTACCCTGAGGGCGCGCACGTCAGAGGCCAATTTCCCTGAGGAGGCGTACACATGAATCTATCTCTCGTATTCCACGCATTCGTGTTTGGCATGGCGCTCGTTCGAGGTGCCACCGCGCAGCAGCTTTGCTTTCGCGCCGACCTCGATGGGACCCAGCAAACTCCACCGAACACATCCACGGCGAGTGGGACTGCATGGGGCATCATGGATCGCGCGTCCAACCGCCTGGATTGTGATGTGAGATTCACGGGGATCGCCCCTGGACCCTACGCTGTCCATATCCACGGCATGGCGGCGCCGGGCACCGGCGGGGTTCCACCGATCCACGCGATGCCGCTGGACACGCAAGGACCGAGCGTGTGGAACTTCGCCGAGACCCAGGAGGCCGACATCATCGCCGGCCTGACTTACTGGAACATTCACAGCCAGCTTTACGTGCCTGGCGAAATCCGCGGTCAATTCACCCTGGTCGACGATGCGGTGTTCATGGTGATCACGCTGGACGGATCTCAGGTGGTGCCCGCGGTAACGACGACGGCGAGCGGTACCGGAGTCGTCGCCATCGACACTGCCTCGAACACAGCCGTGTTCACCATGGATGCGGGCGGCTACGCCGGCACGGAGATTCAAGCCAGCGTGCATGGTTTCGCGCCGGCCGGCGGCACCGGTCCGATCCTGTTCACGCTTCCCGCGGGTGACCACAAAGTTGCGGTCTGGAACTACGCCGAGGCGGACGAACCTCAGATCCTCGCGGGCCAGGCCTACGTCGAGATCACCAGTAGCGGTTTCCCTCTGGGCGAGTTGCGTGGTCAGATCCGGCCAGGAAGCGCGAACCCCGGGCTCTACTGCACCGCCAAGTTGAACTCCTGCGGGAGTTCGCCCGCAATGCTGTACCTTGGAAGCTCGAGCGCATCCGCGGTCACGGGCTTTCGCGTCGGCTGCATCAACACGCGTGGCCAGAAGTCGGGATTGCTCCTGTATTCGAGCGCCGGGCCGGCCGCAACACCCTTCTCGGGCGGCACCCTGTGCCTCGCGACACCGCTCAAGCGTGGCCCGGTCAAGTTCGACGTGACAGGCACAGTTGGATCCTGCGACGGAGTCTTGTCGATGGATCTGAATCAATTCGCGGCTGGCCTCGGAGGCGGCAGTCCCGCGCCCTTCCTGACCCTGGTCGGAACGCCGATCACGATCCAGTGGTGGGGACGCGACACCGTTGCGCAGGGGGCGCTGTTGAGCAACGCGCTGTCTTATATTGTTGGTCCCTGACCTAAGCGGGTCTAGCCGGCTGCCGACGAGGAGTACACGATTGTCGCAGCTGGCCTCGACGGGCAGTGGACGCAACCATGGGGGAGGGCGCGGATCTCCACCCTCGAAGTGGGCATCGAGAACCAGCTTGAAGAAATGAGCGCGGCCCTTCGCGCTAGCCGTCGCTCAAGGCGTCGTTCTACCGAGCCCAAGATTGTCGCTGTCCACGAAATCGGCGCTCGCGTTCGACCGCTATTCGGGGGTGGTGGCGACGCTTCCAAGCTGTGCGCGGCCAATTTCGCTGCCGGGAACAACGATAGGAGACAAACCGGATCTCGGACGCGCTGGTGATGCGAGATCTCGCGCCTGTCGCGGCGGGGTTTCGCGAAAGCTGCCACGCCGGAGCGAGCGGCGTTGGGCGCCGCAATCCTCACGCGCGCCATGTCCAGCTCAGACAAGTCCGCCGTCGGAGCCAACAGCTTGCCGGTCAACGACGTTGCCATCTCGGCATCACTCCCAACTGTGTGCTGTAAACCACATCGCCGGAGAGAAACCAGCTCTCCGGAGAGTTCACCGAGCGTCCCACGTGCATGTCCAAGTGCGCCCCCTAGGGTTGCACGCGGGGCGCACCCCCTTGCGATGTGAACGGAGAATCTGAACGCGAAAAACCCTCGCGGAACTTGCGCCATCCTCAGCGCTTATGACCGCGCCTCTCCGAGCGCAAAACCGCCGCTGTTCACCAATCGCGCGCGCGGCGCCGCCCGCCAGAAAAGCGGTGGTGGCTCTCCAAACGCGACCGGCTGGTGTTGCTCTCGGGTGAGCGGTCGGAGAATGGGCCCTGGGGCCCCATTCACGGCGAAATGAGGCCGTGGCATGGCCATCCCAAGGGGGCGGGGGGCCTTCCGCCTGGCCATGGTTGTCAAATGGCGTCCGGTGGGTTGACAATGCTGCCGGCTTGGGTTGACATTCCAGCCATGACGACTATCCGCGATCGAGGCGAGGCGGTCCGCAGATTCATCCTCCAAGAGGTTGAGAAGCACCCGAGCGACATCGTCAAACTGACCTCGGAGAAATTCTCGTGTTCCCGGCAGGCGGTTCACAAGCACATCAGGCGACTCGTCACGGAAGGCGCGCTCGCTGAGGCAGGAAAGACGCGGAGCCGGAAGTACCGGATTCCGCCGCTAGTCGAGTGGAAGCGGGTCTACCACCTCGGCAAGGTTCAGGGCGAAGACGAAATCTGGCGAAGTGACATAGCGCCTTCATTGGGGGCGATGCCCGACAACGTCTCCGGTATCTGGCATTACGGTTTCACCGAAATGTTCAACAATGCGATTGATCATTCGGGAGGGTCGAGAATATCAGTCAGCTTCGAGAAAACTGCCGTAAAGACGGTCATCTCGATCTACGATGATGGTGTAGGCATTTTTCGAAAGATCCAAGCCGCGCTTGGTTTGCTCGATGAGCGACATTCCGTCTTGGAGCTAGCGAAGGGAAAGCTCACTACCGACCCGAAGCATCACTCGGGCGAAGGCATCTTCTTTTCGTCTCGGATGTTCGACTCGTTCGCCATCATGTCGGGTGGGGTCTACTTCAGCCACGAGTTTAACGAGGAATCGGATTGGATCATGCAGTCTGAGTCTTCGAACACGGGCACTTCAGTGTGGATGTCACTGAACAACCATACGGCGCGGACGGCCAAGAAAATATTTGACAAGTTTACCACGGACGATGACTACGGATTTACTAAGACAATCGTACCCGTCAAGCTCGCGCAGTACGGGGGCGACAACCTAGTTTCCCGCTCACAGGCAAAGCGCCTCTTGGACAGGATAGACCGTTTCAAGGTTGTGCTTTTCGACTTCACGGGTGTTGAAGAAATTGGGCAGGCTTTTGCCGACGAGATCTTCCGGGTTTTTGCCTTGAAGCATCCGAAGATCGAAATTTCCGCGATTCATGCCGGAACAGTGGTGAAGCGGATGATCTCAAGGGCGTTGGTGCACGAAGAGGAGTAGGTCAAGTTCGTCCGAGGCCTGACGCTCGAACCAAACGAGACGGGTTGCCCGTGCGCCGACGAAGGAAGATCACAACGACGACTCGAAGGTTTCACTCGAGTCGCCAATGTCGCCCACCTCAGCGAGCGTTTCGAACTCGCCCAAGCCCCTCCGAGCGCGCCCCCCTGGTGTAGCTCTCGGGTGCGCGGGGGGGAGAGCGGGGGATGGACGCCGCTGTTCTACGGCGTGAGGCCTCTGGCGGGACGAAGGCCGTAGCTGTCGTAGCGACCGACTGGATTGTTGCCGAAGCGCAGGCACCCAGTCCATCACGTAGACCTCGCCGAACTTGCCGACCGTCACGTTCGCCGGCTTCAAGTCACGGTGGACGACTTTTTTCGAGTGCGCGTAGCTCATGGCTTCGCACACCCTGAGCAGCACTCCGATTGCACGAGCCTGATTCCAATCGTCCTCGCCGCTCCGCACCTTCTCGAAGATGCTGCGAAGGTCTTCGCCCTTCACCAATCGCATCGTGAAGTATACGCGCCCGTCGGCGGCGAGCCCGAGTTCGTGAACGGGCACGATGCCGGGGTGATCCAGCTGGCCTGTAACTGCGCCTCTTCGAGGAATCGACCGAGCGTCTTCGGATCGACGGGCGGCGTCTCGCCTGTCGTTTCAGCCCCGCGTCCGAGCACAACCTTCATCGCCAACGTGCGCCGCAGTTCGTCGTCCCAGATCTTGAGGATCACGCCCATCCCGCCGCGCGCTACCTCGCCGAGCATCCTGTAGCGCGTGCAGCGTGTGCCGCTGCCGCGCAGTCGCTCGAACAGTGTGCTTGACGCGCCGGAGTCAGGACGCGGCTCGTCGTCGAGCGATGCGGTAGGACCGGGGTCGGTGCCGATCCTCTGCTTGAGGCGCTCGGAAATCGTTCGGCCGCCGCTGCGAACAGCCCCGAGGCGAACCATAACCTCGTGCCAGTGTTTCAGTTCGCGCAGATTGCGCTCAAGCGCCGGATTGGCTCGGCAGAGCGCCCCGAAGTCCAAGACATCGCTCGCGTCAACGCGCGTCAGGTACTCGCGGAACGACTACTCCGCGCGCGGGTCGAGGCGCAAGCTCGGGTCCGTCATTCGTGTATGGTATCGCGGTGGGGGAGCTGTCGATCCCTGGCTCCAACAAACCCTTCGGCAGCAGCGTGAAGCTCAGCCCGTCGATGAGCCCGATGTTGTTCGGCGCGGCGAAACCTGAGTCTCGAATCCAGTACTGCGCGCGAATCGTCTGCCCCGCCGTGAGGAAGTAGTTCTGGATGTAGGCGTGGCCGAAGTGGAAGGAGTACCGGCCGGTGCAGTCGATCGACGGCGCGGGGCTGCCGCCGGATGCTTGACCTAGCGTGTGAACGATCGGCGACGCGAGGCAGAGAGTGCCGCCGCCGAATGGATTCGCAGCGGGCAGCGTGCTCCAGAGCATGATCCCGGGCTTGCGATTCAGGACGGGCGATGCGGTTGCGTTGATGTCGAGACCGCAGGCGATCGCGACATCATAGGCGCGCGGCACGACATGCTGCACTCAGCCGCAATCCCGTAGCGCATCACGTTGAGAAGTCGGCATGGACGGCCTTGCGCGGCAAGGCAAATGCGATGCTCCAGGCCAGTGCGAAGCAAGCAGAGACCTCATCGCAATGCGGCTAGAGGCTGGAGAGGTAGCCCCAGGCGCGGGCGTCGTCAGGGAGGAAAAACTCTCCACCAATGGGTTCGACTAGAGAGCCAGGAGGGCGCGAAGGCGAGTGCGACGATCTACGGGATGAAGGTCGCCATGACCGCATTCGAGGTGTTGACGGTCGAGCCGCACGGACCGAGCGGATCGCGGAACCAGGATTGAAAGCTCATCGTGGATCCCGAGAGAATCCAACCGGCCGGCGGTAGATTCGAGATCGTGTAGGCAGAGAGTCCCGGCCCGTTGGTCCACGTGCCGGACGGTCCAGTGCTCTGGGGCTGAAGTCGGTAAACGGGGCCGTTGAGGCAGCGCAGTCCGTCGAAGAACGGCGTGGCCGGAATCGAGTTGGGGCTCATGAGCAGCAGGCCGGGGCGGTTCGGCGGCATTTGGACCGTGGTCAGCACAAGGTCGTCCGCGCTGACGCTGGTCGATCCCGACGCGGTCATGATCGCTCCCGCGCCAATCGAATTCAGACAGCCGCCTGGCGGATAGAAATTTCCGCAGGGCGCCGGGGCCGTCGTGTTGCAGAAGCAGAATTGGGTGATCAGTGGCGACTGTGCTGAAGCACGTTCGACGCCCGCGAACAGGCCAACGGCGATCAGGGCGCTACGAGTCAAGCGAATGAACTGAGACATGGGATGAACTCCGAGGGAAGGTGAAAGGGAAGCGCTGTCCCCTCTGAGTGACGCCTGTGTTCAGCCTCGGACAGGAAACTAAGATTTCTTGACGGGAGGCCCCGCGCAGCGTCTCCGGCAGGCCTGAGCCCGCGACCCGGAGCTTTGTCGAGCGGGCTGCGGCACAGGTACTCGGCCGCCCGCCCATCTGCGCGCCCACCGTATCGGTGTGGGCGCCAGCAGCACCTTGATCGTGCAAGCGATCACCCGGAGATGCATGCGCGTCAGGACTACTGCCGCTTCGCCCGCCGAGCGCGGCAGAAAGTGCCGCGCCGCCCGCACAACTGCCGCTCGGCGTACGATGCCGTCAACCATGATCGCCCGCACCCGTCGATTCGCAGAGGACCATCCCGTGATTTGGCTGCTCGTTCTCGGCACCCGGATGGGATCGCGCGCGGAGTTCAGCGAGCCGTGGCAGCAACACATGATGACCGCAGAAGCACCCGGGGCAGTGCTGTGCCTGACGATCGCGCCGATGCGGTTGGCGAGGGCGGGGCGCTGAGCGCCACGCGAAGCAAGGGGTCGTAAAGATGAAACAAGCGCCCCGATTGCGAACGGCCTCAGACCGAGTGCGCGTCAAGTTTGACGGCAAGTTCGAAACTTATTCCCTACGGCGAGTGAAGGCTGGCGCGGCCCATGGAGACCCTGAAAGCGAGTGTACGCTCGGCTTCCTGCATAGCTTCGGTCGCGGCGTTCCGGCCAGTTTCAAGAAGGCCGTCCGTTACCACTCGAGTGCCGCGCAGAAGGGTCATGTCATCGCAACCTGCAACCTGGCTTCCTGCTACTACCGGGGCAAGGGTGTCAAGGAAGACCTACTGAAGGCTGCCCGGCTTTGGCCCAAGGCTGCTTTGAAAGGAGATCATCAAGCGCAATGCGACTTGGGAATCATGTACAAGTTCGGCGAAGGAATTCGGCGCAATCGAAAGCTCGCGCTTTATTGGCTTCGCCGTGCTGCAAGGAGAGATGAGAGAGCGCTCTACCACCTTGGGGATGGCCACGTTAACGCCGGAAACATGGTCATCGCAGCAAGGTACATGCGGCGCGCAGCAGCACTCGGGCACCGAAAGGCAAAGACGTGGCTCGTTCGAAATCCGGAATCAGTGGCTAGGGAGTCTGCACTGACGAGCGCGAAACGAGCCGCGACCCGCAGTAGGTAAGGACCGCGCTCGCCCACACTCGGCGATCCACCAAGGCGCGCCACGGGGTGCACCCCCCTGCGATGTGAACGGAGAAACGGCGCGCGAAAATCCCTCGCGGAACCTGCGCCATCCTCGGCACTTGTGACCGCGCCTCTCCGAGCGCAAAACCGCCGCAGTTCACCAATCCCGCGCTTGTCGCGGCCCGCTAAAAAGCGGTGGTGGCTCCCCGCGAGCGACCCGCTGGTGAACCTCGGACGGGTTGCGGAGGGGAGAATGAAGGAACGCGGGATCAAGTCGGGCACCGGCCCCGCCTGCCCTAACGTCCTGGAGATGCCACCGAGCTTGCAAGAACGGGCCATCCGGTATCTGATCGCTGAGGTCGGCGAGGTTCGTCCCTTCGCTCAAAGCCATGGCTCGCGACGCGAGCCAGCCTTACGCGTCCCTGGGAGAAGTGCTTCGCTCGCAATCAGGAACTTGCCATGCTTTCCAATGTCGCAGCCGGTGTCGTGTTCTGCTCCGTCGCACTCGTCCAGGAACGGGCCTTGCCGGACCCAGCGTCGAGCGCAACGGCATCGTCGGGCGTTCGCGCCGGTTTCTGGTGGGCGGACTACGACCGCGATGGACTCGACGACGCGTTCGTGGTCGGCGCTGACGGTGGGGCGCGGCTCTTGCGCAATTCTGGCGACGGATCGTTCGCGGACGTCACGCTTCTGTCCGGGCTCGACGGGCTAGGCGCCGCGAGCTTCGCCGCCTGGAACGACTATGACCGCGACGGCGCGCCTGATGTCTTCGTCGGCACCCAATCCGGGCCTGGTCACCTGATGCGTAACGCCGGCGATGGCACGTTTCAGGATGTGACGCAGTTCGTCGGACTCACTCACTCTGGTCGCCATCTTGCCGCGCAGTGGTTCGACTACGACCTCGACGGATTCGCCGATCTCTCCGTGCGCACTGAAGGCGGCGAGCATCTCTATCACGCGCTCGCGAACGGACACTTCGAAGCCATCGATCTCGGCAGCGTGAAGCCGCCGCCGATGGTCGCTCCCTCCTCGGAGTCAGTCGACATCAGCGCGGATCTCCTCACCGCGCCCGTGGCCGACGAGGACAGCGATAGGCCGACTGGACGCCGGCCCTCAGCACGTCCGCGGCCAGGAACGAGCGGTGCATCCACGACAACGCCGCGCATTACGCCCGCGCCTCCGCCCGGCAGCTACCTCATCTCGGCCTGCCCGCCGAAGATCGCCGACAGCGCGAACAGCGGTTGCCTGCAAGCCTCTTCGCTGGCGACGCTCGGCATGCTCTATCCGCTTTCGATCGACCTCAACGTCAGCGGCGCGGGAAACGTCGGCATCGGCACGACGACGCCGATTGCAAAGCTCGATGTCGCGGGCACGGCACGCATGAGCGACACCTTGACGCTCAATCCCGCCGGCGATCAGGCGCTCAACATCAACGCTGGCAGCATCTACAAGAGCGGACTGCTCTTCGCGCACACCAAGGGCGGTGCGGACAATACGGCACTCGGACAGAACGCCCTGATGAGTGTCACCACTGGAAGCGGCAACACGGCCACAGGCAATAAGGCGCTCTATTCCCACACGGGCGGATACTTCAACACGGCCACAGGCAATAAGACGCTCTCCTCCAACACGACCGGGAGCTTCAACACGGCTACCGGAGGTTTTGCGCTGATGTCCAACACGACCGGCCTTTGGAACACGGCGAGCGGTAGCTACGCCCTCAGCTCGAATACTACCGGCGGTCTCAATACCGCCAGTGGAAATATGGCGCTCTTCAACAACACGGGCGGTAATTACAACACGGCCAGTGGAGCGTGGGCGCTGTTGTCCAACACGACCGGCAATGGAAACATGGCGAATGGCGTCGACGCGCTGCGTCTCAATACAACGGGCAGCTCCAATACTGCCACCGGGAGAGGGGCGCTCTTCGGTAACGCGACCGGCAGTAATAACACGGCCAGTGGAGTGTTCGCGCTGTCGTCCAACACGACCGGCAATGGGAACGTAGCGAGTGGATCCGAGGCGCTGCGCGGCAATACGACGGGCCGTTACAACACCGCGACCGGGAGGGTCTCGCTCTTTAGTAACACGATCGGCAGTTACAACACGGCCAGTGGAGAGTCGGCGCTGATGTCCAACACGGCCGGCAATTTCAACACGGCCAGTGGATCGTGGGCAATGTTGCTCAACACGACCGGCAGTGCGAACGTGGCGAGTGGCGTCGAGGCGCTCCGTGGCAATACGACGGGCAGTAACAACACCGCCACCGGGAGAAGAGCGCTCATGAATAACACGACCGGCAATTACAACACGGCCAGTGGAGAGACGGCGCTGTTTGCCAACACGACCGGCTATTTCAACACCGCCACGGGTGCTGGGGCGCTGCGCTCCAACACTACCGGAGTCAACAATACGGCCAGCGGAGTTGATGCGCTTCGCAGCAACACGACGGGCCTATACAACACGGCCAGCGGGCGCAGAGCGCTCTACTCCAACACGACCGGCATAGGCAACACCGCCGACGGTGCCCGGGCACTCGACCAGAACACGACCGGCTTCAACAATACGGCCAGCGGGTCTCATGCGCTGTTCAGAAACACGATTGGCCAAGACAACACGGCCAGCGGGCGCAGAGCGTTGTATTCCAACACGACCGGCAATGGCAACACCGCCGACGGGGCCCGGGCGCTCGACCAGAACACGACCGGCATCAACAATACGGCCAGCGGGTCTCATGCACTGTTCGGAAACACGACGGGCCAAGACAACACGGCCAGCGGGCGCAGAGCGCTGTACTCCAACACGACCGGCAACGGCAACACCGCCGACGGGTCCCGGGCACTCGACCAGAACCCGACCGGCTTCAACAATACGGCCAGCGGGTCTCATGCGCTGTTCAGCAACACGATCGGCGCCGACAATACGGCGAGCGGCTACAAGGCGCTTTTCGCCAACACCAGCGGCTTCCAGAACCACGCCAGTGGAACCAGGGCGCTCTTTGCCAATACCACCGGCTATCGCAACTCGGCCGGCGGATTTCAAGCGCTATACAACAACACGACCGGTCGCAACAACACGGCCAGCGGGACATTTGCGCTCTTCACCAACACGATCGGCAGCGATAACACTGCCAGCGGACTTCAAGCGTTGGCCGGCAATACGTCAGGAAGCAAGAATGCCGCCCTTGGAGTTCGGGCGCTCTTTTCCAACACGACCGGCAGCTTCAACACGGCCAGCGGCTATCAGGCACTTTCGGCCAACACGACCGGCATCAACAACACTGCCAGCGGCTATAGAGCACTCTTTCTCAATACGAGTGGCCGCGACAACATGGCGAGCGGATATAGAGCGTTGTTCTCGAACACGATCGGGCGCGGCAACACTGCAGTCGGGAATCATGCGATTGCCGACAACACGGGCGGCATCTACAACACGGCGTGCGGATATCGGGCGCTCGAGAACAGCACTTCCGGAAGCCTCAACATCGCCATCGGCAAGGACGCCGGCGCGCTCCTGACGACGGGCAGCAACAACATCGCAATCGGCAATATCGGTTTCGCGGGCGATAGCGCCACCATCCGAATCGGCGACCCGGGCTTCCATGGTCGTACGTTCGTCGCCGGGATCCGAGACAAAACGACTGGCGTTGCCAATGCAATTCCCATCGTCATCGACAGTAACGGCCAACTCGGCACCGTGTCGTCGTCGCGGCGCTTCAAGAAGGACATCGTCGACATGGGCGATGCGACCGAGAACCTGCTGAAGCTGCGGCCGGTGCGGTTCCGCTACAAGCAGGAGCAGACGATGCCGGATGGCAGCGAAGTGCCGATGGAGTACGGGCTCATCGCCGAAGAAGTTGCCGAGGTGTTCCCGGACCTGGTCGTCTACGGCGACGACGGCAAGCCGTTCACTGTCAAGTACCACATTCTGGCTTCGATGCTGCTCAATGAGATGGAGAAGCAGGCGGCTGAAATGAAGACGCAGGTGACTGAGATGAAGACACAGGGGCTCAAGCTGAATGAGCAGGCGAGCGAGATCGCTGAGATGCGTGAAGAACAGACGCGCCTGCGAGGACTGGAAGCGAGGTTCGCTGCACTCGAAGCCAGAGTTTCGACTGCTCCCGTGCCATTGGCGAACCCCTCTGGGGGCCGATGAATGGCGCGCCACTTGCCCCGCCGATCGGAAAAGGTGGCTCCACGCGCGCGACCCGCTTGCGAACCTCTCGGGTGAGCGGTGGGAGAGTGGGCCATTAGACCCACAGATTGCGGAGACTTTCTACGGCGTGATGCCCCTGGCGGGACGGAGGCCCAGGTTGAGGTACTGGTACTCCGGCGCGTGGCTGTCGCGGTCGGCCGAACGCGCGATCCACGCCGCTGTTCACCAATCGCGCGCGCGGCGCGGCCCGCTAAAAAGCGGTGGTGGCTCCCCGAGTAGGGCTCGAACCTACAACAACCCGGTTAACAGCCGGGTGCTCTACCATTGAGCTATCGGGGATCGCGGACGCGAGAAGGGTAGCCCGAGGTCGGCCGGAGTCAAGCGCGGCGCGGTCGCGCGGGGAACTTCAGGTCTCGCGGCGCAGGCGGGAGGCATCCTCTGGGCCGAAGCGGACGCTCGTGCGCGGCAGCCGATCGAGTTCGAACCGGGAAAGTAGCTCCTGCGGCCGAGCGCGTGGAGCTGCTTTCATTCCACAGGAGGTCGCGACCCAGGCCACGACGGCGCGCGGATCGACGCCCTCGGCGCGCAGGCCGGCCAGGCTCAGCGAATCGCGGCGCTTGGCCAGGCG
>JANMRV010000051.1:0-4235 GCA_031388685.1 Planctomycetota bacterium | reverse complement strand
CACGGCGACGCGAGCACGATCAAGGAGGGGGCGCCGCCCCCTCTCCCCCCGCCTTGGGGGTCCCTTTTCAAGCCGCCGAAGGGGTCCCTTTTCTGCTTGCCGTTAACATCAGTTGATCGCTGTTTTGCCAGTGCCACCCTCGCGCCATCCTGGCGACACGCAGTGGTTGCCCCCTTTTGCCTGTTGCCACCTTGCCGTAAGCCCACTAGCCACAAGCCAGCTTGTGTAACGCAATCGGCGAATTGGCTTTCCACAACGGCGCTTGCCGGTATCGTACGAGCAGCAAGATGCAGCCGTTCCAACCGGAGGCCCTACCGCCACAGGACTTGTCCTGGGAGACCCTGATCCCAGCGATAGGACGGGCGAATCGCGCGCTCGCACGATACGACGGTGTACTCCTCGGTGTGCCCAACCCGGCGGTCCTACTCTCGCCCCTGACAACTCAGGAAGCGGTGCTTTCTTCGAAGATCGAGGGAACGCAGGCCACGCTGAGCGACGTGCTGAAATTCGAAGCCGGTCAGGAACCGAAACACGAATTTCAGAAGGCGGACATCGCCGAGATTCTCAATTATCGCAAGGCGTTGCGCGCGGCGGAATCGGTCTTGCCGGGTCAACCGTTCAGCATCTCGACGCTCCTCGGATTGCACGGAATTCTACTGGAAGGTGTCCGCGGTCAGGAGTTGGCACTTGGCCAGTTTCGCGCGAAGCAGAATTGGATCGGTGCCCCGGGATCGTCGATCGAAGCGGCGTCGTTCATTCCGCCCGATCCGATGACGGTTCGCTCGCACATGGACGCCTGGCTTGCCTACTACCGGAGCGACCAACCCGATCCGCTCGTTCAGTTGGCCATCGTGCACGCGCAGTTCGAGATCATCCATCCGTTCGATGACGGCAACGGCCGATTGGGCCGCATCCTGATTCCCCTGTTTCTGTTCGAGAAGAAGCTGCTGCGCTGGCCGATGTTCTATCTCTCGATCTGGCTGGAGACGCGCCGGAAAGAGTACGTGACGCGACTGCGCGCCATCGGTCGAGAGCCAGACGCTTGGAACGAGTGGTGCGCGTTCTTCTTGCGCGGCATCGAGGAGCAAGCGTCGCTCAACGCGCAGAAGGCTAGCGCGATCCTCGCACTGTACTCGGAACTCAAGAAGCGCGTGCTCGACCTGACGCACTCGCAGTTCGCGATGCCCTTGCTGGATCAGATGTTCGGGCGGCCGATTTTCCAGAGCGTGCATTTGGACTTTTCGCCTCAGTCGCCGAGCCGCCCGGCGGTCACGAATCTCGTGCGTCAACTCAAGGAGGCTGGGATTCTGACTGTTCTACAAGAAGGCGCAGGCCGGCGCGGAACCGTGTACGCGTTTGGCGAACTGCTCAATCTTTGCGAGGGCAGGAAGGTCGTGTAGCGCTCAGCCACGAGCACGCGCTGGTTGCCTTCGCCGACCGACTTGGACGAGGAGCCTACTCACGAGATCGGGTTTTCGGGATGTACAGCCGGGGGAGGCGTCCCTGCACCCGGCGCGAATGGGTTTGTGATGAGGTCCATGGCCCAACTATCGTTCGTTTATTCTAGTTATCGAGTTGGCGTAATATCGCAAAACTCGATCAAACTGGCGAAGGGCATGCGAGGGGAGAGCCTGTCCTCCCCGGCTGATCAGGCTTTGAAGACCTTCATGACCTCGTCACCCAGGTGATTGATCACCTTGACCGCGATCCTTCCCTTGGTCGGCTTGTCGAACGGCCTCGAAGTGTCGCTGTTCAGCGTCGCCCACGCCTCCGGGTCGATCTGCGCCTTGAGCGTCGTCTTGAGTGACCTGTAGAGGTCGTTCGCGCCCAGGAAGTACGCATGGCGGACGAAGAAGCTCTCCTCGTTGTAGTCCGTGTCGATGAACCAACACGCGCTGCCGTCGGCGCCGTCGCTGACCACCTCGCCGGTCTGGGGCTTGAACACGTCAGGTTTCTGATCGAACGCTTCAATTATGCGGGCATTGCCGGTAACGGACAGTCGCGAGGCAGGATTCAAGCGAGTGGCCTTCCTTACGCTTCCCATCGACTCTCCGCTGCCATGCAAACACCTCGAATATTCGCCCGCCGTCTCCTGCACACCCTCGCGTTCGGCATCGTGATGCTCGCCGTCGCCGCACCGGCGGCCCGCGCTCAGTCGAATCTGCTGATCAACGGCGACGCCGAAGCCGGCAACCTCAGCGGGTGGACCGATCCTATCGGCCACGGCTTCACCGTCGCCACCGCGCCCTTGCTTGTCCATGGGGGGGCGTTCAGCTTCACACCGGGACTGTTCGGTCCGACGGGAAACTGGAACCACGAGTTGCGTCAGACCGTCGACGTCTCGGGCTTGTCCGCAAGCATCGACGCCGGCCTGCTGACGAGCGTGTTCAGCGCTGCCGGCCGCAGCGGCGAAGCCAGCGGCTTTGTCGATGCCGGCAGCATCGTGCTCGAGTTCCAGAACATCAGCGGTGTTGTGCTTCAGGCCTACTCGAGTGGGGTCTTCGCCCCGTACAACACTTGGATCTCGCTGAGCGACACGCGCCCGATACCTGTCGGCACGCGCACGCTGCGATTGCGTCTGATCGGAACGCGAACCATCGGAGCCTCGACCGACTGTAGCTTCGACGACTTGGTGCTGAGCGCAGGCTGCGGAGCGAGTACGTACTGCACGGCCAAGCTCAATTCGCGCGGTTGCACACCGGCGATCGGATCGATCGGTTGCTCGAGCGCCACGCTCGGCTCGGGCTTCACGATCAGGGCCGTCAACGTGATCAACAACAAGCCCGGATTGCTGCTCTACAGCAACACGGGCCGTGCCGCGGTCGTGTTCCAGGCCGGCTTGCGCTGCGTCAACGCGCCGATCCGGCGTTCGGTGGCGATCAATTCGGGCGGCAATCCTCCGCCGAATGATTGTTCGGGCGTCTATGCGCTCGACATGAACGCGTTCGCGATTGGCGCCCTCGGCGGTGCGCCCGCGCCCTACCTGCTCGTGCCGGGCAGCGTGATCGACGCGCAAATCTGGGGGCGCGACAATGGATTTGCAGCGCCGAATAACTCGACCTTGTCGGACGGGTTGGAATTCACGGTTGGACTGTGAGGGTTTTCCGGCGCAAGTGGACTCAAACCGCCGCTCGCGCTCTGTGCCTGATTGAAAGGTGCCTACGGTGTACGTGCTGTCAGCCGCAAGCGTTCGCCGCCGCGTCAGGCATCGATGAATCCCAGGCGCCGCTGCGCGCTCGGCTTCGGGCGCTAGACTGCTCGCGCGCGGGTCACGCGGCTCGGAGCCGCACGAGGCCTGCTCCCACCCCACAAGGAGGATCCATGCGTTCTACCTCGTTGCCGATGCTTCCGGGACCGTGGAGTCCATTGTCGCTCGCCCTCGTCCTGCCTCTGCTTGTCTCGGCACAGGACGCTCCGGCGGCGCGCGACAAGACGGTCCAGGCGCGCGAGTGGCTCGAGCAAGCCGGTGCCGCCGTGGATCGATGCGCATGGGCGGACGCCGAGCGGCTCAGTGTGTGGGCGCGCGAGGGACTGCCGTACGCGAGCGACGCGTGGTTCGACGCGCTCTTTCACGAGACCTACGCGCTCGATCGCCTGTGGCGCCCGAGTGAAATGACGGGTTGCATGAACCTCGCCATGGCCGCGATGTCGGATCGCGAGCGCGAAGGCGATCAAGGCCTGGGGGACGAATACGGCCTGCCGACGCCAGGTGTGCTGGGGCGCGTACTTCGCATCCAGACCGCGGGCGTGCGCGTCATGCAGAGCGAAGGAAGGCACGAGCAGGCGCTGACCTACCTGCACGGCATGCTGGATCTCCTTCAGGAGAAGCGCGTGGAGGACGGCGCGCGACTCGGCGCTCGCGTGCTCCTCGACGCGGCGTGGAGCGAGCGATCGCTCGACCACGAACAAGAGGTGAAGATCGCGCTGACCGAACTGCGCGATCACTTCCCCGGAACGCGCGACGCGGCGATCGCGATGGTGATGCTGCAGCAGGGCCTCGAGGGCGCCGCAGCCTACCGCGGCAAGTACGCGGGCGACGCTCGACACCTGGCGCGGATCGAGGCGCTGCGAGCAGCCCAGCCCGGAGCGAGAAAGCCGTTCTGACACCGGCTGTAAGCGGTTGACGCGCAATGGTGGGAACGGAGGGCGAATTGTCAGAATGAGGCTTGATGTCACTCGGACGAGTGCCGATTTTCAATCTGAAAAGACGGGTTCGACTCCCGTAGGGAGCGCCA
>JANMRV010000042.1:0-1689 GCA_031388685.1 Planctomycetota bacterium | reverse complement strand
TCTGCGCCTCCCGCCGCCGGCGGAGGCGCAGAAGTCGAACCTGGTACCGTATCGCCGGCGGAGGCGCAGAAGTCGAACCTGGTACCGTATCGCCGTATCTCTTCGAAGCGGGAAGCGGGTTGGATTCTGAAAAGACTGGGTAGTCCTGAGCGACGCTTGCTTGCGGCGGTCGAAGCGCGCGTGCATCGTGGATCCGGTCCAACTACCCATCGCGCCCATGCTGCAATTGCTTCTCGCCGCGTTCGTTCTGCAAGCCGCCCCGAGTCCGGTGCCCGCTGACTTCGACAAGCTGTTCACGGGGAAGACGCTGCGCTGGAGCTACGGTCATTCCAATATCGGAACATTCACCACTCATGCCCCTCAACCTCCGAGGTCTCCTGCTGCCGAGTACCAGGATGCGACTGAGGAAATCTCCTCGGGTGACTTTGCAATCGAACTCGATTGGGCTGGTTCTAGGACGCAGCTGATCGACACGAGTGACTTCGGCAAGTATCGCATCGAAATGCGTGACCGCGCGAGTCAGCGACTGATCTACTCGCGAGGCTTCTGCAGCATCTACGGCGAGTGGGAAACGACTCCAGAGTCGGAGTTCGTCAACGCGTTTGAGGAGAGCCTGCGAGTACCCGAGCCTCGCCAGAGTTTTCGAATCACGATTCAGAAACGTGGAGGGGACAGCACCTTTCGCGAACTCTTCTCAAAAGACATCGACTTCAGCGACGATTTATCAAGACAGGCTGGGTTTGGGAGTCGCGATCGTCCCGTCGATCGAACGCCGCCCAAGGGCGGCGGGGAGATCGTGACGATCATCGACAACGGTGAGTTGGCTCACCACGTCGATTTGCTCATCGTTTCCGACGGCTACATGAAGGAACAGCGCGACAAGTTCGTCGCCGACACGAAGCGACTGGTCGACGTCACGTTTCAAACCGAGCCCTATCGGCGCAGGAAATCAGACTTCAATGTCCGCGCGCTCTTCGTTCCTTCGCCGGTGTCGGGGATCAGCAATCCGCGCAAGGAAGTCGTTCGGCAGAACACACTCGGCCTCACTTACAACTCGTTTGGCTCCGACCGCTACGTCCTGACGATGAAGGACAAACGACTGCGCGAAATCTGCGCCCAATCGCCCTACGACGCCCTGATCCTGCTCTTCAATGAGCGCAAGTACGGCGGCGGAGGAATCTACAACCTGTGGGCGACCGTCGCCGCCGACACCGAGCCCGCGGCCTACATGTTCGTGCACGAATTCGGCCATTCTTTCGCGGGGCTCGCCGACGAGTACTACACCTCGCAAGTCGCCTACGAGGACCTGATCAAGCCCGGCATGGAGCCCTGGGAACCGAACGTGACCGCGCTGCTCGATCCGACGAAATTGAAATGGAAGGACCTCGTCGCCGCGGACACACCTCGGCCGACACCCTGGGGCCAGCAGCATTTCGACGAGGTCGATCTCGCCTACCAGAAGCGCCGTGCGCAGATGATCGACGCGAAGGCGAGCGAAGCCGAGATGGAAGCGTTGTTCCGCGAAGTGAAGGGCCGGACCGGACCGCTGCTCGCGAATGAAAAGTTCGCAGGCCTGGTCGGCGCGTTCGAGGGCGCGAGCTACCAGGCCAAGGGTCTCTACCGCCCTGAGGTCGACTGCATCATGTTCACACGCAATCCGACGCACTTCTGCAAGGTCTGCGAGCGCGC
>JANMRV010000040.1:0-1904 GCA_031388685.1 Planctomycetota bacterium | reverse complement strand
CGCCGCCGATGCCGCGATCGGGCGCGGGCTGAAGGCCGTGCTCGCGTTGCTCGATCATCCGCTGATGAAGCCCTCGACCGAGGACAAATACGACGTGCGAGTCTGGGGCCACAGTTATGCACTGGCCTTTCTGTGCGAGCTGCGCGCGGCCAAGAAACTCGGCTCCCTTGAAGCGGAAGCCCTGCGCTGGATTCCTACGCTCATCGAAACGTTGGCTACCGAGGAGATTCCCGGCGGCGGCTGGAATTACGCCAACCACAAGCAGCCGGCGAGCTTTGTCACCGCGCCCGTGGTCCAGTCGCTGCTCTTCGCGCGCGAGCAGGGCGAAAAAGTTCCCGACGAACTTTTCGAGCGCGCGCGCAAGGTGCTCTTGGGCGCGCGCCACGGCGACGGCGCCTTTGTTTATTCCGGCGGATCCGCGGAACCGGGGGGCCTGGGCATGTCGGGCCAGCGGACCGCCTCGCTCGCCGGAGCCTCAGGCCGATCGGCGGCCTGCGAGAGCACGCTGTGGCTGCTCGGCGCGACCACGCTCGATCACGTGCGCGAGTCGGCGCTGAACTTCTTCGAGCACTGGGACGATCTGGAGGCGCGACGAAAGAAGTCGGGCACGCATGAAGGGCCGTATGGCATCGCGCCGTACTACTTCTATTACGCGCACGCTCACACGGCGCAGGCGATCGAGCTTTTGCCGGAGAAAGCGCGCGACGAATTGCGCCAGCGCATGTTCGACACTTTGCTGCGCACGCGCGACGAGGACGGCACCTGGGACGACCGCATTTTTCCGCGCACGCGCAACTACG
The DNA here is from genome assembly GCA_031388685.1 of Planctomycetota bacterium. Taxonomy (GTDB): domain Bacteria; phylum Planctomycetota; class UBA1135; order UBA1135; genus JADJQU01. Next base: position 1,104 of record JANMRV010000040.1, on the reverse strand, counting down.
GCACCTCGATGGCCGTGCTCGCTCTCCTGACGGACAAGGCGCCGCGGCCGAAGGCCTGGACGGCTGCGCAGGCTCCGGCCAAGGACAAAGCGCAGGGGCGGTGAGCGAGTCCGCCGGCGACAAGCCCTGGTACGAAGCCGGGCTGCGATTCTCGTGCACGCAATGCGGCAATTGCTGTCGCAACCACGGCGAGTACGCCTTCGTGAACCTCGGGCCGCGCGAGTTGGAAGAGATCCCGCGCTACCTTGGAATCAGCGCCCAGGAATTCCTGGAGCGCTACTGCACGAAAGAACCGGGCCACTTCCCGACGCTGCGCATGGACTCGCCGCAGTGCCCTTTCCTCGACAGTTCCGCGCGCTGCGCCATCTACTCCGTGCGGCCGACGCAATGCCGAACCTGGCCCTTCTGGCGCTCGAACCTGGAGCAGCGGACTTGGGAAGGAGCGGTCAGCGAACGCTGCCCGGGCATCGGCAAGGGCGAGTTGTATGCGCGGGAATCCATCGACACTCTCGCCGACGCGACGGAAAACAACTTCGACTGACGATTCGTCAGCGGCTCGCGGGCGTCGTGCGCTGGTACCAGTCGCCGACTTTGGCGCCGCGCTCGAAGCGGCCGGTTTCGAGCAATTCGCCGCACTCGTCCCAAAAGCTCCATTCGCCTTCGCGCGTTCCGTCGAGGAAATCGCCGACGGACTCCTTCGATCCATCGGCCCGGAAAAATTCCCAGCGGCCGATGCGCCGGCCGTTCAGGCAGGGACCGCGCGCTTCGATCAAGCCGTTCTCGTGCCAGAAGAACATTTCCGTCGTCGCCCCTTCGCGAGTGAATTCGGTCTGCGATCTGCGCGTCCCGTTCGGCCACCACGCGTACCAGATTCCGGCGGGTTCGCCGTGGATCCAGTGGCGCTCGAACTCCGTCGCGCCGCTGCGATAGAAGCTGCGCTCGCGGCCGTGTTTCTCGAACGCACCACCGAGTTGCACGAGTCCTTCGACTTCCGTGTGCATTTGTCGCGGCTTCGGGCCCTTGTCCCAGTACTCGTGCCGCAGGTCCATCTGACCTGGCTGTGCTTCGCCGGGGCCGTGCACCGTGCGCGGGAGACTCATCGTC
>JANMRV010000026.1:0-13315 GCA_031388685.1 Planctomycetota bacterium | reverse complement strand
CAAGGACTTCGGCTGGCTCGTGTTCGCCAGTCAGAGCGACTCGGCCGGAGTCATCCTGATTCGCTATCCCGGGGGGTTGCGCCGCGGCCTTGTTGACGCAGTGGTCTCATTGGTCCGCCAACGAGGTCCGGAACTTTCAGCCTGCTTTGCCGTCGTGGAGCCCGGTTGCGTCCGAATCGCTCCGCGGCCTTGATCGGGCGGCGAGTCAGATGACTTCGCCCGCGGCGCAGCCATCGATGCGAATTGCGCCTCGGCAGTTCTCCGACTCGATCACCAGACTCGGCGTCTCGTCGACGCGCAGTCGACGACACCCCACAAGCCCAACGGTGTACTCCAACTCATCCGACAAGGTCGCGTTGAACGCTGCGGGTATGCCGTTGTCGCGGCCCCAGGTCTGCATCTGCATCACGTTACTGGAGACCGCCTATCAACCTGCCCGCATTCCCATTCGCCACTGGGCTCTATCACACCCCATAGTCCGGCTTCATCGGGCTGGGCTCGCACACGGTCAATCTCACGGTGAGCGATGGACACAACACTCCCGTCGAGAGCGTGATCCAGATCGAAGTCGTCGACTCGCTGGCACCGACGCTCGCTCCCAGGAACAACGTCTCGACCCTCTGGCCTCCCGATCACCCGAGGGTCAACGTCGTGATCGATCCCAACGCCTTCGACAATTCGGATGGGGAGATCACCCTGAGCGCGACGGTGACCAGCAGCGAACCGATCGATGCTCCCGGCAACGGCGATGGCAGTACGAGCCCGGACTTCACCGAGCCCACCGTCTCGATCGTGAACGGCGACATCATTCTCCAACTGCGCGCCGAACGCGCGGGCAAGGGACCTGGACGTACGTACACGGTCACGATCACGGCGACGGACGAGTTCGGCAACTCGGCGACAGCGGTTGTCCTCTTCCGCGTGAAGCACGACCAGGGGTGAGGCTCGCAGCCTCCCGAGGGCTGGGCGTGGATCGACGGGGCGCGCGCTTCTCGATGGAGGAGCGCGCGCCGCACCCTCTGCTTGCTTCGCTGGGCTTCAGGCTGGCGCGCAAGCAGGAAGGAGCACGCGCCGATCCGTGAGCATCGGCGAATGGATGCGGACTGGATCGCGTTCGACGAACCGAGCCAGGGCAATCCGGAGCCCACGAAGTGTGCTGGCCGCGCGCCGAATCGGCTCCGCAAGTTGACTGTCCGGCGCACACTTCGGACCCTTGCGCGCTAGGCTCACATCACCCTCCCTCCCTGCCCTTCCGCACCACGAGAATCCAGCCATGACCCCGACCGCCACCGCGCCGACCCTCGACGACCGCCAAGCCTTCGATTACGTGGAGTCCGTCTGGACACAGAGCATCGTCCCGGCGCTGGTCGAGTACGTGAAGATCCCGAACAAGTCGCCGATGTTCGATGCGAAGTGGCGCGAGAACGGACACATGGCGAAGGCCGTCGCCTTGATCGAAGCCTGGTGTCGCGCGCGGCCGATTCCCGGCCTCAAGGTCGAGGTCGTCGCAATCGACAATCGCACGCCGGTGATCCTGATGGAAATCCCCGGCACCAAGGACGACACGGTGCTGCTCTACGGCCACCTCGACAAACAACCCGAGATGGTCGGCTGGAGCGAAGGCCTCGGGCCGTGGACTCCGGTGATTCGCGGCGAGCGTCTCTACGGCCGCGGCGGTGCGGATGACGGCTACGCGGCCTTCGCGTCCTTGACCGCGATCGAAGTGCTCGAGCGCCAAAAGATTCCGCACGCGCGCTGCGTCGTCTTGATCGAAGCTTGCGAGGAATCCGGCAGTTTCGACCTGCCGTTCTACGTCGAGAAACTCGCCGCGCGCATCGGCACGCCGAGTCTGATCGTGTGCCTCGATTCAGGCTGCGGCAACTACGACCAAATGTGGGGGACCACTTCGTTGCGCGGCATTTTGACTGGCGACCTGACCGTCGAAGTGCTCAGCGAGGGTGTGCACTCCGGCGATGCCAGCGGCATCGTGCCGTCGAGTTTCCGCATTCTGCGCATGCTGCTCTCGCGCCTCGAGGACGAGGAGACCGGAAAAATCCTGCCGCCGGAATTCCACGCCGTCGTGCCCAAGGATCGCATGGAGCAGGTGCGCGCCGTCGCTGACACGCTGGGCAAGGACGTCTACGCCAAGTTCCCGCTCTTGCCGGGCATGAAGACGATGCACAGCGATCTGATCGAATTGGTGCTCAATCGCACCTGGCGGCCGTCGCTGTCGATCACCGGCGCCGCGGGATTGCCCGGTCTGGAAAGCGCGGGCAATGTGTTGCGTCCCAAGACCAGCGTGAAGATTTCGCTGCGATTGCCGCCGACCAAGGACGCCGCGAAGGCCAACGAGGATCTCAAGCGCATCCTCGAGCAGGATCCGCCCTACGGCGCAAAGGTCACGTTCCGGGCCGACGGTTCCGGCGCCGGCTGGAACGCGCCGCCGATGAGTCCCTGGCTTTCGAAAGCGGTCGAACGCGCATCGAATGCTTTCTTCGGCAAGCCCGCGGTCTACATGGGCGAAGGCGGATCGATTCCGTTCATGGGCATGCTCGGCGCGCGCTTCCCGAACGCGCAGTTCCTGATCACCGGCGTGCTGGGCCCGAATTCAAACGCCCACGGGCCGAACGAATTCCTCGATCTGCCGACCGGCAAGAAATTGACCGCGAGCGTTGCGTCGGTGCTCGCGGAGCACGCCACGCGCGTCTGAGCGCGTCTACTTCGCTGCGGCCAGACCGTTCGGGTCGAGCCGCTTCACGCGCTTGCCGTCAACGTAGACACCGCTGACCTTTTGGTCGGGGGTTCCGTCGCGGTGCCAATAACGGAAGGTGCCTTGGCGCTCGCCAAGCTCATAATCACCGTTCCACCAGGGCTGACCGTCTTCGTACCAGGCACGGAACGCGCCGTTGCGTTTGCCGTCGAGGCTCGTGCCTTCGGAGCAGACGGCGCCGTTTTCATACCAGGAGCGCTCCGGGCCCTGCACGAGATCGTGTTCGTAGGTGCCCTCCCAGCGCTTCTGGCCGTTCTCGTACCAGAAAGTCCAGGCGTCCTCCTTGCGACCCTGAACGAAGCGTCCTTCGCCCTTCTTCGCCCCGCTTTCGAACCAAGTCGTCTTCAGCCCGTTGACCGTTCCATCCCAGTCCGAATTCGGGCTGATCCGCTGGCTGTGCGCGCTCAGTTCCTGCCAGTCCTTCGGAGCCTTCGAGTCGAAGGCCGGCAGCCCACCGAGCGCGGCTTCTGTCGAAGTCGAAGCGCGCGCGTGCGCCCTTTTAGAGCACGAAGCCAGCGGACCCATGACCAGCGCACTGGCCAAGGCCGCGAGGCAAAAAATGGAACCGCCCCCGTGGGGGACGCGCGCCGTGCCTGACATGGTGAAACTCCTGAGCGCGGACCGCAGTCCGCACGCGCGTTGAAGGGGACGCACGATCAAGAGTCGAGCATAGCACGCACCTCAGAACTGGCCTGGCCGCGTCGGAATCGAGTTTGATCCCGCACGGATTTCTTTCGGATTGGGCCGCAATTCTGAACGCGCCGTTAGGACGAGTGCCGCCCGAGCGCAGAGTTCAGGGTCTGCGCAAAGGGTCGGCGCCGAGGCCGGGCCCGAGCACGATTGCGTTGGCCAAGAGCCGTGCACCACTGCGCCAGAAGCTGCGGAAATTGGGCTGAGTCGCAAACAGGATCACCTGCCCGCGGCCCACGCGCTCGACTGTCAGCCAGGCCGCGCGAGACAATCGTTCACGCGCCTCGGGCCAGACCAGGCCGGAAAGGCGCAGCTGTTCCGCGGGCGCGAGTCGCACCGCTGTGCGCACCGGCGGCTTGGCGTAAAGCACCTGCGAGCCCGAATAGAAAACCGGCAGTTCGTCGCCGGCGCCTGCGGTGATCCAGGCATTTGGATCGAGGCGTGCGCGCAGGACCGCGCCGCTGGGGGCGAAGCGCCGGTCGAACGCCTCGTTGCGTTCGAGTTCTTCCTTGGAAGGAGTCGGCTCGGCTTTCTTGTCCGCGGACTTTTCAGCGGCCTTGTCGGCAGATTCCTTCTCGACCTCGGGAGCGGCGTCGCCATACACCTTGGCTTCGTCGATCTTGATCTCTCGCGCATTGTCTTCGCGCTTGGCGGCCTCGGCATAGACGGCGAGATCGGCGAGCACCTTGCCGCGCTCGCGCACCTGGCTCAGTCCGAGATCCGCGTCGCAAACGGCCAGCGCCGAGTCATCGATCGCGATCAGCGTGCCGCCCGAGCGCAGCCAGGCCTTCAAGTCGTCCTTGGCCGCGGCAAGGTCGAAGCCACCCGACGGCAAGACGAGCACGTCGTAGTGACGCAAGTCCGCGCGCCCAAGTGCCGCGCCGTCGAGCAGCGTGGCCGCCAGCCCGAGTTCGCGATCGATCAAGTGCCAGACATGTCCGAAGCTGTCGGGACTCGTCGGTGCGCCACCCGCGATCGCGATGCGCGGCGAGTAGAGCGGGCGGAAGTGCTGACCGCCCAGGTCCGCGCTCTCGTCGGGCGAGCGCGCGGTCGTCAGAGCGAAGGCCGTCGCGCCGCTGCCCTCGGCCGCGCGGGCGACATCGACTTGCTTCTTGGTGGGGTTTTCGTGGGCGCGCACGAGCAGCGAACCGCGCGAGAATTTGCGGCCGGCCGCGCTGAACGCCTCGTCGCTCGCTTCGACCGCGAGCCCGGAGGCAAGCGCGCGCGCGGCGAAGCGCACGGCCGAATCGTCATTCGCATCGACCGCCCAACCGTAGACGTGCGCAGTAGAATCGCCGGCGGCGACGATGCCGGAGACCGGCGCGTCGAGCGCGCTGACTTGTTTCGCAGCGCTGAGCGCAGCCTCGCCCCAGTTGCAGTCCAGTCCGAGCGCCTGACCCAGGTTCCAAGCCGTGACGTCGTACATCTTCGAGCGCCCCTTGGCCTCGAGCTCGGTGCGCTCCTCGAGCAGCGTGGACTTGTCCATTCGCGGGTCGAAATTCAAGAATGCGCGCACCAAGGCGCCCTGCGGCTGCGCGGCGGGCACGATCCAGCTGCCCGCCGGGAACGATTTCGATTCGGACTTCGCCCCGAACGAGTCGACGGTGTTCGCAGCGACGAATTCGCCATCCGCGCGGAAAACTTCGACTCCCTGAGCCAACAGATTCTCGATCAACCAGCGCTCGCGCGAGGGCTGTGCCCCGGCACGCACGATGAAGGCGCGCTTGCGGTCGGGCAGGCTCGCGTCGCAGTTCGCGCGGCGATTGGCGAGATAGTCGCCGAGCACTTCCGCGCGGTGGCGCTTCAGCGAGCGCAGATTGGAGACGCTGGCGGTGATCTGATGGCGCACCGCATCGCGGTAGGTCGCGATTTCGCCGCTCTCGCGTCGCACCGCGGTGCCCGCATAGCGCGCCTGCTCGTAGAGAATCCCGATGGCGCCGTTGAGCGAACCCCAGGAGTCGGAATAGAAGGGCCCGAATCCGTCGGCCCATTCGCGCGTGTAATAGCTCCAGCCATGTTCGTCGAAGGCCTGTCCGCTTTCGTTTCCGAAGATGTTGTGCCATTTGTCCAGTGTCTCGGGCAGGTCGGGATGGCGCGGCGCGGCCTGCGGATAAAACAGGAAGGTGTCCATCCCGCCCATCTCGTGGGCATCGACGAAAAGCTGCGGGACGTACTTCTGGATTGCGGCCCAGCGCGCGCGCGTTTCCGGCGCGATGCCGCTCATCCAGTCGCGGTTCATGTCGAACAGATAGTGATTGCCGCGGCCGTAGGGCCAGTGACCGCGAGTCAGACCTTCGTCGCCCAGATCGAGCACGGCGCTGGCGCTCGATTCGAGCATGCCGAGAATGCGCTCGCGCCCGTCGGGGTTCTGCATCGGATCGAAGACCACGACGAGGCGATCGAGCAGTTCGGAAGTCTCCGGTGTCTGATCGGCGATCAACTGGTAAGCCAAGGCCAGGCCCGCGTCGACGCCGCTCATCTCGTCGCCGTGGATCGAGTAGGCCATCCACGCGACGGCGGGGGAGTTGGCGACGATCTGCTGCGCTTCGTCCGCAGAGAGGCCGCGCGGATCAGCGAGCCGGTGCAGATTCGCCAGGATCTGCGGCAACTGCGCCTGATTCTTCTCGGAAGTCACGACACCGGCGAGCAGTTCGCGGCCCTCGTGCGTGCGGCCGGTGACTTCGAGGCGCACGCGCGGACTCGTGCGCGCCCACTCTCGCCACAGTCGCACGACTTCTTCGTGGTGAGCGGGACGCCGGCCGACTTCGACCTGCAGCACGCTTTGCAGTGTCGGGACGCGCGCATCCTTGGGGCCGGCGGGGAAATATTCGGCCGTGTCGTTGAGTTCAGCGGGCACGCCGAATGGATTGGCGCGCACGACATCGTCGCCGACTGCGGGTGCCGGCGGGGATGTGACGGCGCGTGGGTCTTTTGCCGACGGCAGGACGGGAGGCAGCGGACGGACGGCCGCTGTTTCGGCCTGGTTTGCGACCGGAGGGGCCGTGTTCTGTGGCGCGGAAGCAGGCGACGTGCACGACACGGCCAAGAGACCCAGGAGAAAGATGTTCCTCATGGGTGCGCAGGATACGCGCTCGGCCCAGGCGAAGTCCCGGCGTTTGCTTCGTAAGATCCTGGCGCAGTGCAGGGGCCCTTAGCTCAGTCGGTTAGAGCGGGCGACTCATAATCGCTTGGTCGCAGGTTCGAGTCCTGCAGGGCCCACCCACGGTGCCAGGCTCCATTCCAAACTGTTGCGTCGGGGCAACGGCGCTGTGCCAGGCCCGACCTCGTCGAGGTCCACCGGAAACGGCGCTGTGAGCGCCCCGGCGGCAACAGTTTAGAAAGGAGCCAGGCACCCAGCGCCGTTGCTCCGGCGCAACAGTTTGGAATGGAGCCTGGCACCGTCCGGCGGAGGCCTTCCTATACTGCTCGCCGCTCCGCGCGGAGCTCGACTACCAACCCAAGGACATCCGGTGATTTCGAATTTGCTTCGCTGTGTTCCGATTCTCGCACTTGGTCTGGCCTGCTCCGCGACAAGTTCCGACGGGGCTTCCAGTTCCGCCAACCCCACCAACGTCGCCATGACCGAACCAACGATTCAGGCATCGTCGCCGCATGGGGGCCGCGCCGCGAACGAGAACGCGCCTGCGCAAGCCGTCGCGAAAGTCTTCCCCTACGACGTCGAACGCCATCAGCTCGACAACGGGCTGAAAGTGCTCTTCGTGCCGACGCCGGCCGAAGGACTCGTCTCGTACTGGTCGATCGTGCGCACGGGCAGCCGCGACGAAGTCGAAGCGGGTGTCACCGGCTTCGCGCACTTCTTCGAACACATGATGTTCCACGGCAGCGATCGGTTCCCCGGGCCGATCTACGACGGCATCGTCAACGGCATGGGCGCGGACGCGAACGCATTCACCACCGACGACTTCACCGCCTACCACCTCGGCATCACGCAGAGAGACCTGCCCAAGGTGATCGAGATCGAGGCCGATCGCTTCCAGAATCTCAAATACGACGAAGCCGAGTTCAAGACCGAGTCGGGCGCGGTCTACGGCGAGTACCGCAAGGGCCGCACCAGTCCCTTCGAGGTCCTTTTCGAAGCTGTGCAGAACGCGGCCTTCGACAAGCACACCTACAAGCACACGACGATCGGTTTCGAGGCCGACATCAAGGACATGCCGAAGCGCTACGAGTACTCGAAGACCTTCTTCAAGCGCTTCTACCGGCCGGAAAACGCCGTGATCGTGGTCACCGGCGACTTCGACCGGAAACAGACGCTGGAGACGATCCAGAAGAACTATGGCGGCTGGAAAGCGGGTTACGTGGCTCCAAAAATCGTCGCCGAACCCGAGCAGACGGCCGAGCGGCGCATCGACGTGCCCTTCGACGGCAAGACGCTGCCCACGCTGGCGATCAATTTCAAGGGCGAGCGCTTGCTGCCCAAGGACCGCACGATGATCGCGGCCACGCTGATCGGCGAACTCGCCTTCGGCGAGACGTCGAGCGCGTACAAGGAGCTCGTGCTCGACGACCAGCGCGTCGACGCTTTGTTCGCGAGCTTCAGCTACAACCGTGATCCCGGCTTGTGGTCGGTGATCGCGCGGGTCAAGGAGTCGTCGGACCTGGCCTCCGTCGAACGGCGCCTGTGGAGCGCGATCGCAGAATTGCAGGACAAGCCGGTCGATCCCGCGCGCCTCGACGCGATCCGCGCGCGCGCCAAGTATTCGTTCCTGTCGAACCTCAATTCACCTGGCAACATCAACCAATCGATCGCGCAGGTCATCGCGCTCACCGGCGACATCAGCGCGGTCGACGAGATCTACACCACGCTTGATTCGGTGACGCCGCAGGACGTGCAGCGCGCGGCGGCGAAGTTCCTGACGCGCGCGCGCGCGACCGTCGCGGTCGTGCACGACGCCGCGGCACCGATTGCGGCGGCGGCCGTCGGTGCACAGGCGCCCGTGCTGATGCCGATCGCCTCCGACCCGAACGTGGCCTTCAAGATCGCCTTCCGCGTCGGCAGCCAGGACGATCCAGAAGGCAAGGAAGGTCTCGCCGCTCTGGTGGGCGCAATGATCTCGGAAGGTGGAACGCAGAAGAACACCTACTCGCAGGTCCTGGACAAGATGTTCCCGCTCGCCGGCGGCTATTCGGTCAACGTCGACAAGGAAGTCAGCGTGATTTCGGGCGAGGTGCACAAGGACAAACTCGCGGCGTTCTACGCGCTTTTCGTCGATGCGTTGGTGGCTCCCGGTTTTCGTCAGGACGACTTCGAGCGCCTGCGCGACAACGCGATCAGCAACATCGAGAACTCGCTGCGCTATTCGTCGGACGAGGAACTCGGCAAGGCCACGCTGCTGCAGACCATTTTCTTCAGGACGCGCTACGCGCACCTGACCGACGGTTCCGTCGAAGGCCTGAAGTCGATCACCCTCGAGGACGTCAAGAGCTTCTGGGCCGCGAATTACACGCGCGAGAATCTGGTGCTCGGACTCGCCGGTGCTTATCCCGATTGGCTGCCGGCGACGATGGCCGGCGATCTCGCGCGCCTGAGCTCGGGCGTGCCGACTGCGACACCCGCTCCGGCGGTGGAAGAGCCCAAGGGACGCACCGTCGTGATCGTCGAGAAGCCCGGTCCCTCGGCTGCGATCAGCTTCGGTTACCCGATTTCCGTCAAGCGCGGCACGCGCGAATTTTATGCGCTGTGGATCGCCAACTCCTGGCTCGGCGAGCACCGCAACAGTTCGTCGCATCTCTACCAGGTGATCCGCGAAGCGCGCGGCATGAACTACGGCGACTACTCGTACATCGAGGCCTACCCCAATGGCGGTCAGCGCACGAAACCGCCGACCGGCGTGGGCCGGCGCGCGCAGATGTTCGAGGTCTGGATCCGGCCCGTGCCGCGCGACCAGGCGCTGTTCGCCCTGCACGCGGCGCTGCGCGAGGTGGAGTTGCTGACCAAGAACGGCCTGACGCAGAAGCAGTTCGAGGAAACGCGCTCCTTCCTGACGGGCTACTCGCTGCATTACGCCGAGACCACGGCGGATCGACTTGGCTACGCGCTCGACGATCGCTACTTCGGCATGCCGGAGGGCCAGCTCGCGATGTTCCGCAAACTGAAGGAGATCACGCTCGAGGAGGTCAACGCCGCGGTCAAGAAGTACCTGCAGGTCGAGAACCTCGCGATTGCGATCGTCTGCGACAAGGGGATGGAACTGCGTGACGCGATCGGTGCGGATGCGCCGAGTCCGATCTCCTACGGCGACATCAAGAAGTCGGCCGAGATTCTCGCGGAAGACAAGCAGATCGAGGTCTATCCGCTGCGCGTTCCCCTGCAGCGCGTGTTCATCGCGCCTGTCGCGGACATGTTCTCTGGCAAGGCGAAGTTCGCCTGGTAGTTGATCTTGGCCAAGCTTCGATTCACCGTGGGAGGCCGCTTTGACTCCGTACCGTGAATCGAGGCTGACTCCCGACCCAATCCCCGCGCGCCCCAGCCCCACCCTGGCGGCTCGTCAACGTCCGACCCATCGTCTACATGCACACAGCCTTCCTTGCGACCAGCGCACTTGCCGCGGAGCCATTGGCCTTGTTCGGGATCCGCCTGGAATTCGTCTTCTTTGCGCTGACGCTGATCGGCGTGGCGTTGTTCCACAAGCACACGCTGTACGTCGCGTTGAGCGGCCTTGCGGTGATCACGGGCTTCAAGCTCTTCTTCACTGACTACGATCTTGCGGGGCACCTCCTCGGCGGACATGGAGAGGAAGGCGAGTGGGGGCTGATCCTCAACTTGCTCGGGCTGCTCGTCGGCTTCGCGCTGCTCGCCAAGCACTTCGAGGACTCGAGGTTGCCGCAGATGTTGCCGCGCTGGCTCGCCGATGACTGGAAGGGTGGCTTCGTGCTGCTCGTGCTCGTCGCCGTCATCTCGAGCTTCTTGGACAATATCGCCGCGGCGATGATCGGCGGCACGGTCGCCAAGGTCGTCTTCAAGGACAAGGTCCACATCGGCTTCCTGGCCGCGATCGTCGCTGCGTCGAACGCCGGCGGCGCGGGCTCGGTGGTCGGCGACACGACCACGACCATGATCTGGCTCAACGGTGTGGACCCGCTGGACGTGACGCACGCCTTCGTCGGCTCGGCCGTCGCGCTGATGTTCTTCGGCGTGATCGCTGCCAAGCAGCAGGATCGTCTCCAGCCCATCCAGAAAGATGCAAGCTCGGACGTGCAAGTCGACGGCCTGCGCCTGCTCGTCGTCGGGTTGATTCTCGCGGGCGCGATTTTCACGAACGTCGTCCGAGTGCATGGCGTTCAGTTCGGCTTTCCCGCAGTCGGCGTGTGGGCCGCGATCCTGCTGTGCGCGACGTTTCGCAAGCCGGCGTGGCACGAGGTCGTGCCAGCGCTGAAGGGCGCCACCTTCCTGCTGTCTCTGGTCTGGTGCGCGTCGCTGATGCCGGTCGAGGAACTACCACCGGCATCGTCGCAGACTGCGTTCGCCCTTGGCTTCGTCTCCGCGGTCTTCGACAATATCCCGCTGACTAAACTGGCGATCGAACAGGGCGGCTACGACTGGGGCTTTCTCGCCTACGCGGTCGGCTTCGGCGGCTCGATGATCTGGTTTGGCTCGAGCGCGGGCGTGGCGCTGTGCAACAGCTTTCCGCAGGGCAAGAGCGTGTTCCAGTGGATCAAGTGCGGATGGCACGTCAGCGTCGGTTACGTACTCGGATTTATCGCGCTCTTCTACATCATGGGCTGGCACCCGCACGCGCCGCACAAACTGGCGAAGCCTGGCGGGGCAAATGTCGAAGCGCCCGCGCAAACCTCGCCCGAGTCCAAGTGATCGGACTCCGGTGAACAAGCGCAACCCAAGCCGCCCCTTTCAGATGGAGCGTCGAACCCGCAGAGAGCGCGCACCGCGACAAGGGGGTTTGAGAGGCGTTCGGGCTGGCCAGATCGGACGGAACCGGTTCTGTCCGGAGCGACGGGAGAGGCCCGTCCTGCGTGCTCGGGGACAGCTTCAGGAGGCCGCAGAGATGGAAATCGGCGGCTCCTCGATCCCACGCACTGGCATCAGGAGCCTCCGGCCCGCAGGATCTGTCGCGACTTCATGAACGAATCTGCTGCCCCGGCCGAAAAAAGCGGCGCCATAGCACCGAAGGGATCGGCCGGCGACCACCTGCGTCAGCTCTCGCCGCTCCTGGTCTGGGCGGTGGTCTTCGCCGACATCGGGACCAGCGTCTACTACGTCCCCGGTATCCTTTACAAACAGGTCGGGGAGTTCGCTCCGCTCTTCGTCGTACTCGGCCTGTTCGGGTTCGTGCTGCTCGCGCACAAGTACATCGAGATCTGCTGGCGCAAACCGGATGGTGGCGGCGTCGTCTCGATCGCCAGCGAGGCCTTCTCGCCGCGCATGGGCCTGCTCGGCGGACTGCTGATATCGGTCAGCTACTTCCTGACCTCGGCCATCTCGACGGTTTCGGGAGTCAAATACCTCGGCAGTCTGGTCGGGTTCTTCGACGAGCATGTCGTGGCGATTGCCATCGGGCTGCTCGTGTTGCTCGCGGTGATCAACATCATCGGAATCCGCGAGAGCGCGATGCTGTCGCTCTTGATCGCGATGTGCGCGCTCGGCGTGAACTTGATCGTGATCTGCGTGACGCTCTGGCACGCGGACGGCGCGAGTTTCGCCAATATGAAGGGCCACCTGGCGCTGATTGGCGAGCTCGACCAGCGTACGTTCTTCGTGGGCTTCGCGGGCGCGTGGCTCGCATTCTCCGGCCTGGAATCGATCAGCCAGCTTGCACCGGCGATGCGCCTGCCGATTCGCCGCACCGCCACGCGCGGCATGTGGATCGTCGTGATCACGGTGGTGATCACGGCGCCGCTCTTGACGCTGTTCGCGATTTCGACCTTGCCCTTGGAAATCAAGCAGGACGACTTGGCTTCCGACCGTTTCATCTCGGAGCTGGGCTGGGTCGTCGGCGGTTGGCCGCTCAAACTTGCGGTGGTTTCCAGCGGTGCATCGTTGCTCTTTTTCGCCGCGAACACCGCAATCATCGGCGGCTACCACGTCTTTCTTGCGCTGGTCGAGCAGGGCTTCATGCCCGAAAAAATCGCGGCCCGCAACCGCAGATTCCATACTCCGCACATCGCGATCATCACGACGACGGTGCTGCCCATCCTTGTCATCCTGCTCCTGAGCAGCGATCTGGTCGAACTGGGGCACTTGTACGCCTTCGGCCTGCTGGGTGCCTTCCTCTTGTCCTCGGCGGGAGTTGATGCCCTGCGTTGGCGCGAGGGAGTGCGCGGCTGGCGATTCGGGATCGGGCTGTTCACCACGCTCCTGATCGTGACCGCCTGGCTGACCAACCTGCGCATGGAACCAGGGACCACGGTCACGGGCATGTTTCTGGTCGGCCTGGGATTGTTGCTCGCAGTCGGCACGCAGCAGCGCTGGTTCTCGGACCTCTTCTACATGCATCCTGGTGTCAAGCGCCGTGCTGTTCGCATGATCGCCGAGTCCGAACACGGTCTGGAGACCGAGAGCAATGCTGAGATCCTGAGCCTGGCGCAAGCCGAAGCGATCATCGGGCTGTATCCCTCGCACACCCTGGTGGCGATCCGAAGCCCGAGTCCCGGCGTGATCCAAGAGGCCGTGAATCGCGAACGCGGGCTAGGCGGCAAGACGCTCTATGCTCTGTATGTCGAAGAGCGCACGGGCATGTTCGTCGGTGCCAGCGAGTTCGAGCCCGACGAAGAGGGCATCGAAGCGCTGCGCGCCGCGGTGCGTCTTGGGGAGCGCGAGGGCATTGAGATCATTCCGATCTGGACCGTCTCGCACAATGCCGTCGAGGGCATTGCGCG
>JANMRV010000011.1:0-5662 GCA_031388685.1 Planctomycetota bacterium | reverse complement strand
GTCTTCGAGGACCTTGGTCTCGAAGATGCCGTAGTCCTTGGGCAGCACGTTCTTGAGCGGCTCGAAGGCGTCCTCGATCGCCGTCATCGCGGCTGTCACGAGCTTCGGCAGGTCGCTGCCGCTCGTGGTGGCCTGCTGCATGATCCAGTCGTACTGCGCGGTCTCGGGTAGGAAGAGCGCGCGGCGGCGGATGTAGTCCTCGGGCAGGAGCTTGCGCTTCGGCATCCGGCCCGCGGCTTGGTCCTCGGCGATCTGCCGAGCCGCCGCGTCGAAGCGGTTCGCGGCGTGGCGCAGGAATATCACGCCGAGCACCGGCATGAAGTAGTCGCTCGACGGAACGTTCGAGTTCGCTCGGAGATTGTCGGCGGCCGACCAAAGGTCGCCCTCAAGTTTCTCGATGTCCTTGTACGCGTCCGTCATTTGTGGACATCGTATGCCGGGGCCAAGCCGATAGCCTCAATTGGCTGAGACCATTTGGCGGACTTTCTCCCGAGAGTGGCGGGGCCGGTTCTCCGGACGCGAGTTCAAAACTGACCTCGGTGCCAGCGCCGCTCGGCGCGCGTCAGTACAGATCCCACGCGCGCCAGTGTTCGCTCTCGCGATCGGGCGGGAGGTCCTTGGCCCAACTGTGCTCGAGTTCCGCGGCTTTCGCGGCGACGGCGGGCCATGGATACTTCGGTAGCAGCAACACGCGCGGCGCGCTGCCGAGTCCGAAGCGCTGCGCGACGGCCATTGGCAGCGTGTCGTTCGCTCCCGTCGCGGGCCACAGACTGCGCCAGGCATAGAACGAGACCGCGAGGTTCAGGCCCACGCCGGCGGGATAAATTCCCAGTCCACCCGCCGGAACTAGCGTCGCGATCTCCGCGCCGCTGACATCGGGCATCGGCAAGGCAGGGGCAGGGCGATCCGCGCGCGACTCCGTGCCGCGGCTTCGGAAATCGAAACGCAAGTCGTTGGTTCGCCACAGGCCGAAAGCTGCGAGCACTGCGGTCGCGAGGACCAGCGGCGCGACTCCCGCGCGCATTTTCGCCAGAGGCTGCGCGGCGCGATCGAGGGCGAAGGCCGCGAACCCACTGAGCGCGGGAACCAGCAAGATCAAGAACGTGAACTGCGGATCGAGAGTGTGGCGATAGCTCGCGAGCAGGAACAATGCGCCGCCGGCGAGCAGCGCAGGTTCCAGATCGAGTTGTTCATCGCGTTCCCCGGGCTCGCTTTGCTTTCCAACACAGCGGCGCAGCGCGTCGAAAGCGCTGAGCGCAAGCCCGAGGCCGGCGGCGAGCACGATCGGCCAGGTGAACCACACTCCAAGCCTTTGCAGCTGCAGCCCGGCCCACTCGCCGATCGGGTGACTGCCATCGAGCAGCGGTCCCAGCAGTTCCTGGACGCGCGCCAACAAAGCCGGTGCTTCCAGTCCCAGGGCATGTTGCGCGCGGGCACTCCACAACGCGTGGACAAATATGGGCGCGACGGCGATCGACGCGGCTAACGCGACGAAGCGCAGCGCTCTGCGCCATCCCACTCGCGACCAGGCGTGCAGTGCGAGCATCGGCACGAAGAACAGCGCGGAATAGGTCACTGCACTGCCCGCCGCGAAGGCCAGCGCGCAGGCGAGGAGCGAACGCTGCCTGGAATCGCGAACCCAGCGCGCATAGAACCCGACGGCAACGAGGATGCAGAGCAGCGAGGGGTTCTCGTAGTTGACCAGCGTGCCGTAGATCGCACAGATCGGTAGCGCGGCGGCGATGGCGAGCGCGATCAGCGCGCGGCGCTGGCCCGCGGCCTGGCGCACGGCCCACCACAGCGCCAATAGCCCGAGCATGCTCGTCATGAGGAACGGCAGGCGAATCCAAGCTTCGATGCCTTGCGGCGCGCGATTCGCATCGCAGGCCTGCGACCATTCGCGCGGCGCTCCAGCGCGGATCGACAGCCACGCCAGGAGCGGCACGAGCGGCGGATGGTTGGCGTACACGTACCAGGTCCCAGGGGCGTTGCGCAGATCGCGCTGCGCATCCTCGCGCGGCCCCAGGTCGATGTTGACCACCGGATAGCCGCCGGCGCGCAGCACACCCAGGCGCTCGTAGTTGACGGCCCCGATCGCGAAAAACGCGGCCTGCGCGCCTTCGAATTCGCGGTCGAACGGCGCCCAAAGATCGCGCACGCGTGGGATCAGCGCGGCGAGGAGCAGCAAGGCCACGCACACACGCTCGCGCCATCCCGAACAGCCGACTGCGGCGATCATGCTCTATCGATGCCGCCGGCGCGCGGAAGAGTCAACTCAATAGCCGAGCTGTTTCAGGCGCAGCTCGTCCTCGGCGGACAATTCGCGGCGCAGGCGTTCGCGCTTCAGCGCGCTCGACTCCCACTGCTTGAAGAGTTCGCGGTACTTCGCGTCCAGCTCGGGCGAAGTGGCCGCGATGTCCGCCAGCTCGCTCGGGTCCGACTTGACGTCGAAGACCTGCAATGAACCTGGGGCGATGCTCCGCTCGTGGCCGAGCTGGGTGTACTCGAGCCGCGTGTAGATCGCGGAGTGCTCCTCGTCCGCGCAGCCGGACTGCACGAGGCCCGCGTGCTCGAAGAAGATCCGTCGCACGGGCCGATCCGCGCGCGCCGCGAACTCGAGCAGATCCGTGCCACGCTGGTTCGCCGGGAGCGAGGCTCTGCACAGGCCGAACAGCGTACGCGAGAGATCGAGCGACCAGACCGGCTGCTTCACGCGCAAACCGCGCGGTCCACCGGGCGCGACGACTATCATCGGGACGTGCATCACCTCGCGATACAGACCGGTGTGATGGTAGAAGTTGTCGTGCTCGCCGAGCGCTTCGCCGTGATCCGCGACGACGGCCACGAAGGTGTTGTCCAGGTTGCCGCCCGGGACCAACTCGGAGAACAACTGGCGCAGCAATTCGTCTTCGTAGGCGACGCAGGCCTGGTACATGAACTCCGGCCAGGCGCGGTTGGTCACGCCGAAAAGGAACTGTCCCGGCTCGCTGAAACGATTGGGAGGGAGTGTCGCCGGCGTCACACTGCGCGGCGGGACTTCGATGCCCATGCGCTTCGTGTAGTCCTCGAGGAACCACCGCGGCACGTCGTAGGGTGTGTGCGCGTCGAACAGATGCAGCCACAGGAAAATCGGGCGCGGCCCCTCGCGCGTGAAAGCACGCCACCAATCTCGGACCGCGGAGGTCGTCCTGGCACCATCGCTCGCTGAATCCTGCTGACCCAGCCAGAAGCGATCGAAGCCCTGGCCGAGCCCGGAGTTGGCCGGCGTCAGGTGCGCGACGCTGACGGCGGCAGCCGTCTGCCAGCCCGCGGCGCGGAAACTCTCGGCCAAGGTCTGATTTTCCGCCGCGAGCACCGAGCGGTTGTCGGTCAGGCCGTGGTCCTGGACCGCGAGGCCGGTCATGAGCGACGCATGCGACGGGGAAGTCGCGTTGCACGCGCTCCAGGCCTGCTCGAACAGGATGCCGCGCGCCGCAAGACTGTCGAGGAACGGCGTCGGGCTAGGTCCCCGCGCAGCGCGCAGCGCGCCGATCGAGTCCGCGCGCACGGTGTCGAGCGTGATCAACAGCACATTGGGTCGCCGCTCGCGCGGCTGTTCGCCGAAAATCAGCGCCTCGCCCCAATACGCGCGCGCGCGCTCCAGCGATCCGTCCTCGTTGGGCTCGCCTTGGTCGTTGGCCAGGAAGCGCAGCTCGACCTGCTTGTCCCAGAAGGCCGGCAGCGGGGAGGTGACATGTTCCCAAGCAGGTCCCATGGAGCGTTCGCCCGGCACGATCTTCGTGAACCCGACGCGCTGCCACGGATCCGACGCCTTCTCGCGCGCGTCGATGCAGAAGTGCACTTCCGCTGTCAGGTTGATCGTATTCGTGCTCACGCAGACTTCGACGGCGAGGCGTCCGCCGCGGGGCACGTGCGCGCGCGCAAACAAGGGCACATTCCAGTCCGCCGGCACCGCGCGGCGGGCTTCGCGTCCCAGCGCGATCAGACCTCCGTCGAGACCAGGCGTGGCGTCGCTTTCATCGGTTTCGAGCGCATCGGGCCCGGGCATGAATCCGATACGGCCGAGCCGCACCGCGATCACATCGACGCGCTGGACGCCGCTCTCCTTGGGCGCGATCGACAATTCAGTGATGTCGCCTGTCCAACCCGGCTGGGTCGCGAGCGAGATGCGCAACGTCGTGGCACCTTGCAGGAACGGCACGATCGTCGTCGAGGAGCGCGGGAATTCGCCGAGCTCTCCCGCGTCTTCTGAACTGCGCCATGCCACGCGCGCGATACCGGCAGTCGTATTCGCCAGCTCCAACTCGACGAAGTCGATCTCGCTCGCCTGGTAGGTTTTCGACGAGCGCAACTCGACGCGTTTCATGCGCTCTCCGTCGGGGACGATTCCGCGCAGCGACACACCGCGGCCGCCCTTCGCGACCGGATCCACGCGGCAGTACTGCGTGCTCCACGAGCCCAGGTCGGTCTGCGGCCCGGAGATTTCCAACCTCTCGACCCAGCGCACTTCGCTGCCGGCCAGTTGGCGCGCGGTGGAACTTCCGTCGGCAAGCCTCAGATCAAGGTGGACGAGCTTGTCGGAGAGCGGGCGCTCGGGTGGATCGCAGGCCGCCCCGGCAGACGCCAGGGCCAGCAGGAGGCAGAGACTTTTCGGCCGCACGGTGAAGACTGAAGGCTACTCGGTGCGCTCGATGCGCGCCATGAGAGCCGGCAGTCTCGTTGGGTCGGAAGTCTCCGCGTAGCTCTCGCGCCCGCGCTGCACAAACGCGCGCGCGCCTGTGCCGACACTTCTCCAGCCCTCCGCCAAGCCCAGGTGGGCGAGCGGACGTTCGTCGGTTTCCAACTCGATCGTCTGCACCACACGGCTGGCCACGTACGGTTCGAGCGCGGCCTTGCGCAGCAGTTCGGCGAGTGGGTCCTGTTTGCGCGAAACGATCGTGACGTGTACGGGCGGATGCAGGCAGAGCGCCACGGCGCGCGCGTATCCCGCGACGAAGTGTCCGTGGCGCTTGTAGTCGCCCGCGAATGCCGCCAGCGCGTCCACGGCAAGGCCGCGGTCGTTGTCCTCGCGCGTGAACAGTGCGAGCCGCAACAGAGCCTCGGCCAGAATCGAGTTCTCGACGATCGACTGTTCGCGCCGCAGTCCGCCGGCGCGCGCCCCCGCGTCGACGCGCGAGTCGAAGAACGCTCCGTTGTCGCCGCGCAAGTTCTGAACGGTCAGGTTCGCGATCGTGCGCGCGGGCTCGAGCCAGCGACTCTCGCCGGTGAACTGCGCGGCGTCGATCAGCGCGCGCAGCATCAGCGCCTGATCGTTCAAGAGTCCCGCGAGACGCGGCGCGCCGTCCCAGTAGTGGTACACGCCCAGGCGCGCGTCGAACAGCTCTTCGAGCACGAATTCCAGGCAGGCGCTCGCCCTTTCCGTCCAACGTGCGTCGCGCAACACGACGCCCGCCTTGAACAACGCCGAAGCGGCCAGGGCATTCGAACTGGCGAAGATCGTCGGATCACAAGCCGGTGCACCGCGCTCGCGCCGCGCACCGAGCGTCGCAAGGTGCGCGTAGGCCGCATCGGCGTCCTGGCTGCCGCGGAAGGCGCGTTTTTCTTCGTCGAAAAGGCGACTCATCATCCAATCGAGCACCCCGCGCGCCGTCGTGGCGAAACT
>JANMRV010000888.1:0-8011 GCA_031388685.1 Planctomycetota bacterium | reverse complement strand
GCTCGAGTCCCGCCGCTGCGCAAACGGACTCGACTGACTTGCGAATTTTTCCGTAACCGAGTTTACGTCCGCAGGATAGGGACTCTGACCGCCAAACATGCGAAGGCGCTGCACGGTTCGGCTCTGCTGCAAGCCGACCGTTCGGTGCCACGGCGGCCAGGGAATTGCTCGACGGTGCTTCCGTTCCGGCCCGTCATGCAGAGTCCGAGTTCGTAGCAGGTGCATTCCAAGGGCTGCGTCGCCGATCCGCGCGCCCCGGTCGCACCGGCTTCGACATGGACTCCGCGGCCGTTTCCTCGCCTGAGCCTCCACGTCCTTTTTCCAGAGCCCAGGAACATCCAATGGCTGAGAAAACCGGTAACGATCCCGCCGTCGCTTCGCGTGAACCGTGGACCCCGCGCAACTTCGCGCGCAAATGTTTCCAGAACTCGCCGTGGCTGACGATCTCCGTCCTGCTGCACGTGCTGATCATCACCGTGCTCGCGATCGCACGGCCCGGGCACGACGAGGTGCCGATGATTCCGGAATTGTCGTTCGCTTCGCTGCCCGTCGAGAAGCCGCAGCCGGTCGAGACGCCGATCGAACCTCCAGATCGCACTGTGCCCGTGATGCCCGACCAAATTCCAGGGCAGGTCAACCCGAATCCGGAGTACACCCCGGATGCTGCCCCAGGTCTGCGGGACGTGACGGATGAGGACGACATCACCAGGGATCCTGGCATCCTCAATCCGGATCCCGAGGCGAGTCGTGATCTCCAAAGCGGCGCGACGGGTGGCACTGCGATCGGCGCGGGCAACCGACCTGGACACATCGGTATCACTTCTTCCTACAGTAGCCGCAAGCCCGGCGGTGGTGGACCCGGCAAAGGTGGCCCCGGCCAAGAGGGAAGCAACGGTCCCGGAGGCACTCCGGAGACTCACGAGTCCGTGCTCAGCGCGCTGCGCTGGCTGCGCAACCACCAATCGCCCGACGGACGCTGGGATTGCGCGGAATTTTCGGCGCAGTGCAAGGACGGGATCTGCGAAGGAGCAGGGTCATCGGCCCACGACGTCGGCGTCACCGGGCTCGCGCTGCTTTGTTTCCTCGGCGCGGGCTACACGCACGAGGAGGGCGTCTTCAAGGAGACCGTGCGCAACGCCGTTCGCTACCTGCGCAGCCAGCAGGACGAGGACGGTTGCTTTGGCCCGCGCGTTGGACAGCACTTCATGTACGACCATGCCTGCGCCGCGTTGGCGATGGCGGAAGCGTACGGCATGACGGAGTCGCTGCAACTGCGCAAGCCCGCGCAGCAGGGCATCACGTTCATCCTGCGCGCGCAGAATCCGTACTCGGCCTGGCGCTACGCGTTTCCTCCGGACGGAGACAACGACACGTCGGTCACGGGTTGGATGATCATGGCGCTCAAGTCGGCCAAACTCTCCGGCCTTGCGATCGACGACGAAGCGTTCAAGAGCGCGATGAACTTCGTCACCGAGATGACCGATGAAGCGACCGGCCGCACGGGCTACACCGAACGCGGCAGCGCGCCCTCGCGCTTGAACGAGATGACCCAACTCTTCCCGGCCGAACGCAGCGAAGCGCTGACGGCCGTCGGGATGCTCGTTCGAATCTTCTCGAATCCGGAAAACGTCAACGATCCGATGGTGCTCAAGGGTGCCGATCTGTTGGTCAACCAGTTGCCGAACTGGGACACCAAGAGCGGCGAAATCGACTTCTATTATTGGTACTACGCGACCCTCTCCATGTTCCAGGTCGGCGGACCGCGCTGGGACAAGTGGAATGCGGCACTGAAAACCGCCTGCCTCGATCACCAACGCAACAAGGAAAAGGAGTGCGCGTACGGCTCCTGGGATCCGATCGATCCGTGGTCCGGCGCCGGAGGCCGCGTCTATTCGACGGCGCTGAACTGCCTCAGCATGGAGGTGTACTCTCGCTACGAGCGCGTTGTCGGCATGCCTAGGAAGGGCCCGAAGAAAAAATAGCGAGGATCAATCGCGACGCGCGCCGCCACGGCCCGAGTTGTGTCAGTCGTAGTGTTTCACTTCGGGCCACAACTCGGCCAGCGGTCGCTTCAGCCCGCGGCAGAGGAAGACCTTCAGGTCGTTCTCGTAGGGCAGCGCGTAGTCGCTGTGCGCGACCTGCTCGACGACCTCGCAGCTCTCGAACAGCGACTCGCGGCCGACGAGGTCGTCGTCGAGGACCAGCATGAGCTTGCCGGAGTACTGCCGCGGGCCCCAGATCCAGTAGTTGTTGTGGCTGCCGATCGAATCGGGCAAACCGCGCGCGGTGCCTAGGAAGTCGATCGCTCCGCACTGGCCGTAGTTCGACGCATAGATCGCGCAGTCGGCGCGTTCCCCTGGAGTCAAGCGCTCGAAAGCGCGCGCGACGGCATCGACTTTCTCCTGCCAACCGAACATGTCGGCGTAGTGCTGCGGCAGACGGCCGAGTTCCTTGCCTTCGCTCGAACTCGGCGTCACGCCAAGCCGCGCTGAGTAGTCGATGAGCGAGTCGACCGGCAACACGGGCAACGCGAGCGGGACGATCAGGATCGTGCTGACGAACAGTAACGCCGCGTAGATCGGTTTGAATCCGTGCGCGAACCAGCGTTGGCGCGCGAGGTCGCTGGCCGCGCCGCCGGCTGCGAACAGGATCGGAAACGCCGCGCTCAGGTACTCGGGTTTGCTGTGGCCGTGCAACACGAGGATCAGGCAGGTGCAAAGCCAGACCCAGCCCAGCGGCCGGAACTTGGCGCCGCTCTTCGCGAAGAAAAGGAACCACAGTCCGGCGATCCAGATCGGGACATTGAGCGGATGCTGTGCCGTAATCTGTCCGCGCAGGAAACTCCATGCCGACAAGCCTGCGTATTTCTCCTCGCTCGCGGCGCGGATGAACTCGAGGTGCGCGAGGTCGTGTCGCAGGTTCCAGGCGATGTACGGCGAGAAAAGGAGCAGCGCGATCGCAGCCGCAATCCACGGCCCGCGAGTTTTCAACTCGCGCCGGCAGGGAGTTGCGAGCAGGCCGACAAAGCTCCCGCCGACGAACCAGGCCACGTCAATCTTGTTCAGCATGCCCAGGCCGCAGACGATTCCGAGCGCGATCCAGCCGCGCGTGCTCGGCTGCTCCAGCAGGTTCAGCAAGAGATGCGTCGCTCCGATCCAGAAGAGCAGATCGAACGCGTTCATCGAGAAGTTGCCGGTGAATCCGAGGATCAGCGGCGAGCACAGGCAGGCCAGGCAGGCGATGGCGACGCCGGCGCGGCTTGCGCCGAGACGCTGCGCGAGAGCGCCCGTCAGGTAGATCACTGCCGCGCCGCTGAGCGCCGGAAAGAGGCGCAGCGCGAACAAGCTGTCGCCGAACAGCGCGCGTTGAAGCGCCAGCACGAACATCGAGAGCGGTGGCAGGTCGACGTACCCGGCGGAGAGGTGTTCACTGCAGGCGAGGTAGTAGAACTCGTCGCGGAAGTAGCCGTAACCTCCGCGCAGGCTGACGGTGAAGTGCAAGGCGAGTTGCACCAGGGCAAATCCCAGACAGATCCCGCGCGTGGCCCGATCCAATTTCAATGCCGGCATCCGCGCATCGTAGCGAGGACATCGCGCCCGAGAGTTCTTGCCTACTGCCAGCGCACCGCGATGAAGCGCGCCGCTCCCTTCTCGACAGCAAAACCGAGCCGCTCTTCTTCCAGTGCAAAGCTCGCCGTCTCGCGATCCTCGACGAACACTGTGACGCGACCGTCCTTGCGCACAGCGCGCATTCGGTGGACCCCTTTGTTCGCCGGCACACCCTGGTACTCGCCCAGGACCCTGAACTCGTCGCCATTGCAGCGCTTGATCACGACGCCGCGGGCGTCGATCGCGGCGAACGTGTAGTGCTGCTTGTCCTTGAAGGCGATCAGCAGTCCGGCGGAGGCATCGATCTCGCGTCGGAAGCGCGCCTCGACCTCGCTGCACGACGCGCGCACCAAAGCGAAAGCGTAGTCGTTGTCGGTGGAGCGGCCGACGAACTCGCGGCCGTCGATGTCCTCCCAGTCGCCGCAGGCGGCGAACAGCGGTTCTTGGACCGTGGCGAGCCAGCTCTCGAATTCGCCGTAGATTTCTTCGGTCTTGCCCAGCGTGGCGGCGAACTCAGCACCCGACAACTTGCTGCCCGTCTGGCCGAGCGCGAGTTTGTCGAAGCGCGAGCGGTACTTGCCGGCGACGCCTCCGCGCAGGAAACTGACCAGCGCCCAGGACATCGCGGGTTTGCTGAGATTCGCTTCGGTGAAGACCCCGACTCCGCCGGCGTCTTTCAGCACGCGGGCCGCCTGTCCCGACAGATCGGTCATGCTGATCTGCAGCCGCGGCGCGACTTGCAGCGTCTTGCCGTCCCAGCGGTGATTGGAAAGTTGCTCGGCCAAGCCGAGCACGAACCACGTGTTCACCATGTCCATGTGCTTGGACTTGGCGCGATAGTGCATTTGCTGAAACGTGCCGTGCAAGGCGAGTCTGCGCGTGAGCCAGCGCGTCGGCTGGCGATAGAGATAGAGCGTGTTGCGCTCCGGCAGGAAATAGAGCGCATCGAGTTCTTTCGGCGGCGTCACACCCGACGCGGCAAGTGCCGCGAGCCACGAATCGCGGTCGGCGCACAGGCGCAGGACGAATTGCGAAGGAGCCTTCTGCACAGGTTCGCCCTTCAGCACCTCGACGTAGGCCGTCCAGGCCTGCTCGAGCACGACGCCGAGTTCGAGGGCCTCGGCCGCAAGCAACTCGCCTTCACCCTCGGCGTCGATCGAGAAGTGCGCCGTCTTCTCAACGATCGGCTGCGACTGTTGCGCGGCGGCCGGGACGCAGCACAGGGCGAGCAAGACGAGGGACAAAAGGCCCGTGATGTGCGGAGGCGACGGCGGGGGAGCGCTTTCGACAGGCGAGTGCTCGCTGAACGTCATGTCAGTCCCTAGTCGCGGCTCGCGGTCGGTTGCATGTCGGAGGATGGAGTTCGCGATGGGTCTGTGGACTGGGGCAAGTCTCGCGAAAGGATGACTGGACTCAGTGCGTGGCAGGCTTGGGCTCCGCCAGCAGTTCGCCGATCAGACGCTCGAAGTCGTCGCGCAACTTCTGATGCTCGGCGCCGGTCGCGGGGCCGGAATAACCCTGGTGCACAGCGCGCACGCTGCCGTCCGCGCGCAGGAAGATCGTGGTCGGAAACGCGCGAACCTGATCGAGCAGCGGAAAGACCTTGGAGGCTTCCGCCTTGTCGGATTTTCCTGCAAGCAGCAAGGGGTATTCGAGCTTGTGTCGCGCCGCGAAGAGTTTGAGTTGTCCCAGATCGCGCGTCGCATCACCCGTGAGTTCGAATCCCAGGCCGACGATCGACAAGCCCTTGGATCGATAGCGCATGTCCAGATCGCGCAGGTACTCGGCCTCGTCGTTGCAGTTGGGACACCACGTGCCGAAGAGTTGCAGGATGCGCGCCTTGCCCAAGAACTTTGGGTCTGCGAGCGAGATCTTCGCGCCGTCGATCGTCGTGAAGAGGAGCTTGGCGAGATCGACGTTTGCGTTCGACTTGGTCAGGCCGAGAGGATCAGGAAGTTGCGCGTTGTCGTCGCGCTTCGCCGTCCAGGTTTCGTGCCACTTGTCGCCCGACCAGAAGTCGCCGCTGATCGATCCGTCCTCGAGCTGTTTCGCCGTGAACAGGAACGCGTGCGCGCCGTCGAAGCAGGAGAGATGCCAGGACTCGTCCGTCCGACGATGGCTACCGGCGAGGTAGCGAAAGTCTCCCAAGGTCGTGAGGAATGTGCCCGCGACCTGATCTGAGTAGGGCAACGTGAAGACCCCCACGGAGTGATCGTCCGAGGAGGAGAATTGCACACGCCAGCGCCCGGCGATCGTCGACGGGACACCCGGTCCCGCAGGTTCGGGATAGTGCGCTCCATCCGGCACCATCTCCCCACTCTGTTGCCCGTACAGCGTCATTTCGATCCACTCGTCCTCTCCACGGCGCTTGTGCCAGCTTCCCTTCAGTGCGCCATTCGCTTCCAGAGTGGTGAGTTCGAGATGGCTGTCGTAGCTGTCGATGTGCAGTGCGATGCCTTTCGGCGTTCGCTCCCAGCGTTCGATCGCGGTCACGTCCACATTCTTGGCGCCGTTGAGCAGCGCGAATTGCAGCGCCCCCTCCTTCTCCGCGACGCTCAACTTGAATTCGATGCGACCGCCGGGCCCGTCGAGCCATGCATCCCACAAGTAGGGAATGCGCACGGGAAGCAGCGGCGCAGGTGCCGCCGGCTCTTGTCCGACCTGGATGGCGAGTGCAAAAGCGAGCGGCAGCATGGCTCCAGGTTAGCGGTCGATGTGCACTCCGGTCACGCGCCTCTTCGACGATCGCATCCAAGATCCCTCACCAGATCGGCCTGCGATCAGAGCTGCCCCGCCTCGACGGTGAACGGCGGCTTCTCGTAGACGAGTTCGAAGCGCGCGCCTGCTCGTTTGGGCTCCAACGAAGCCCAGCCGCCGCCACCTCAGCCGTAGTTCATCTTGCCGCGCGTCAGTTCTTCGCCCTTGTCTCCAAGGACGCGATACCCGATCGGGATTCGCCGGCCGTTCTTGTAGATCGAAACGCCCGCGCCATCGGCGCCGCGGATTTCCATTCCGGCGCTGCCGCCATCGAAGCGCTGTTTGACCGACAACTTCGAAGCAATCTCGATGCGCACTTCGCCCGAGGCGGGCATTGCGATCTTGCGCAGCTTCAAGCCACTTCCGGAAAGGTGCCAGACTTCGCCCGGCCGCGAACGATCGACGATGCGATAGCCGATCAGCGTGTATTCGCCGGCCGGCAGTGTGCGCGACTTCGCGGTTTCGCGCGGCGCTTCAGCGCGCGCTTCCCACGCAAGCCGCGTGACCTTGCCGTGCGAGTCGCGCACGAGCAGCGAGCCCTCGTCGAAGCTCGCCGTGATCGACGCGCCCGTCGCCCCCGCATTCGCGGCGATCAGCGGCCGCTCGAGCGACTCAGCCTTGAAGAACTCGATCAGGGCCGCACGGGCCGCTTTGGGTGTGTCCGTTCAAGCCGTTTCGCTGACCTGATCGACCCAGGCTCGATCGGTTGCGTAGGCGAGATCGGGCGCGACGTGACAGGTCGAGCAGCGCTGCGCGAATATGTCAGCGGCCATTTTCGTCGCCGCCTGCGCATCGTGATGCGCAGCGGGCGATTGAAAGGCGAAAGCGAGCAGGCCGCACGTGCTCCCGAAGAAGGCGACGCCAGTCGAGCGAATCGTGAACATGCCAGTATTGTTCACGGGCACACGTCGATCCGCAAGGCATTGGACAGGCTCGAGCCGAATCCGTCGACGTGCAATGGGTCGCGGCCCCAGTGCTGCGCATAGAGCACCTCGCCGCCAGCGAACGCGCCAAGCGGGAAAGGCAAGTCCGCTGCGCCACTCGCGTCACTGACTCTCGGTGCCAGGCGTGTGATCTGACCGCCGACCCACAGCGTTCCGCCGAGCAGCGGCGCCGAGTTGGTCTGCGTCCCGAAGAAGACCAATCCAACCTTGTTGGGCAGCGCGTCGCTGACCAGGACGTGGAAATTGTTCGTGCTCGCGCTCGGCGTGCTCGACCACGATAGAGCGGGTCTCGTGCCGATCGAATTCAGCTTGCCGGTGCCATAGGGCGCGGGAATCGCGCAGCGGAATTGCGCGACCGTCGTGTTCGTGTTGTTCAGCGATTTCCAGTTCTCCGCGGCATTCGGCTGGCCGCCCTGAATGCCGAGCGCCTCGCCCAGATAACTGACGTTAGGGTTCGAAAAGTACTGGATCCGCGTGCCCGGCGCGTAAGCCATGATCGTGCGGTAATTGCCGCTCGCCGTGCGATATCCATAGGAGTACGGATACAGCGCGCCGCCTGCATTGGCGTGATCGTGATGGCTCGCCATGTTGTGGCCGAGTTCGTGGGCGAAACTGTAGTAGCCGGTCGCGCACTGTTTCGAAGTCACCGTGAATCCGCGGTTTTCGAAGCTCGGCGAGAGTGTCGTCATCAGCCAGCCGATG
>JANMRV010000874.1:0-12931 GCA_031388685.1 Planctomycetota bacterium | reverse complement strand
GTCTTCGATGCACGTCCCGCCCGCCATCACGTTGTAGGCAAGATTTAGGACGTGATCCGACTCGTGATAGGGAAAGTGGCGCTTGAAAACGTGAACGTGGCGGTCGATCGCCTCGGCAAGCCCCAACGTGCGCACGAACTGGTGCACCAGGCCAATGCCGCCGCACGGAATGGCCTGAATTCGGGCCGAAACCTCGTAGCGCGTGTTCGCGCCCGACAGCATCGGCCGCTCCATCTCTTCCTGCCACTCCGGATCCAGACGCGCCTCGATTCGGGACTTGCGTTCGGACAGCCGATCTCTATCTTGGAGCTTCACTCGAAATGACCTTGGTGATGCGTGGACGTCGGGCTTGAACAACCTCGTTCTACGCAGAAAACCAGGGCATTTCGAGCTTTTATTGGCACATCAACGCACCGCAAGTGCTTGTTTCAGGTCTAGGCGGCCTCTACGTCGAGGTCCTCAAGGACGTTTCCTTCGCGATTTGTCCGGTCAGCGATGTGCGCGCCAGGGAGCTGATCCGCGAGATCCGCGGCTGGCCGATCCTTGCCGGCGTGCGCGGGCAGGCCGGGATCGACGAAGCGAAACTCGTCGAGGTGATTCAACGGCTTTCCCAACTCGCGCTCGAGCACCCCGAGATCACCGAACTCGAAATCAACCCCTTGCTCGCTTTCCCAACGGGAGTCTGCGCGGTGGACATGCGCTGTCGAGTGAAGTGACGGCGCAGCGTCGGGGGATGTGCGAAGGCAGGCTGCTTTGAGTCTCCTCCGGTCGGGCACTGAAGCTGGATAGGGGACTGCGGTCTTGGACACACGAGTCGTTACACTCCGTCCAATGCCGCGTTGGCTTGCATGGACTTTGGGAGCGCTCTTCGTGCTCGCGCTCTTGTTGCACGCGCATGGGCCGCTCGTCGAAGCCGCGGGCCCGGGCACGGGCTATTCGGAATCGGACTTGCGCATGCTGCTCGCGGTCGGCGACTGCCTCGATCACAACAACCTGCGCCTCGAGCCAAGACCCTACTTCGCAGCCGGCGAGTCGGGCCTCGAGCCGCTGGCTGCGCTGAGTCTGGCCATTTCGAGCGCGCTGTGGTCGCAGGCCGGCACGTTCGGCGCCGCGAGCCCCTTGCCGCTGCGCATCGAGAACCTGCTGTTGTTCACGCTGGCCGCGATCGGCGCCGGAGTGTTTTTACGCCGGCTCGTTTCGCCGTGGCTCGGCGATGAACATGCGCGCGCGGCGGCTTGGGTCGCGGCGGTGCTGTGCATGGTGCATCCGCTCGCGTACACGGGACTGGTCGCGTTCGCGGCGCGCGGGGACCTGATCGCACTCTGCCTTTGCACATGGTCCGGGGCACAATTCCTGCGCGCCCGGCAGGCCCGCTCACCGCGCGCCGCGATTCGCGCCGGCGTCGGAACGCTGCTCGCCGGTTTCGCAAGCCCGCTGGCCTGGGCGATCCCGATCGCGCTCGCGGCTTCCGAGTTCATCGCCGGCCGGCGCTATCGCACGGTCGCGGCGCGCTCGCGCTCGACGTTGGTCACTTTCGCGGCCTACGGTGTCTGCGCGGCGGCCGGACCCGTGTTGCGCGCGGCGTTGGGATTCGAAGTCGCGGGTCCGCAATCGCACAGGCCGGCGATCGAGACCGCGGCGCTGGCGCTGGAAAAATTGGGCGTGCTCGCGCTGCCGGTGAATCCCGCGAGCCTGACCTTCGCGGCCTATTTGCTGGCCGCGGTGCTGCTCGTGGTGGCACTCGAGCCCGCGTTCTCCGCCGCGCGCTCCGCGCCACGACTGTGGAGCCTGATCCTGGCCATCGGCTCCGTGGCGATCCTCGGCGCGAGTTTCGCCGAACGCAATGCGCGTGTGCAGCCCGGCGATTTCACGCGCGCGGAAATTTTGCTGCCGGGCATGTTCCTGGTCAGCGCTGGACTGGCGTTGGCCGCAACCGCGTTGACCGGAACGCGCCGCGCGCTGATGCCGGCGATCCTTGCCAGCGGTTGGGCGGCGATCGCCCACGTGCACGCCGGCGCGTACGGCCAGGCCATGGATCGATTCGACAGTATCCGGCGCGACGTGGCGAGCGCGTTGGCCGCGGGTTCCAGGCCGAGTGCGATCCTGCTGCTCGACGTGCCCGCGCTCGTTCGCGGAGTGGCACCGATCGATCGCTCGCGGCCGCAGAATTTTCTGGCGGATCCGGTCCTGATCGCAAAGAGCGCCGGCGAACTCGAACGTGAGCGCGCCAGCCTGCCGCGGCCGCAACTGATCGCAGCGCCCACGCAAAAGGCCTTCCTGCAGTTCTCGCGCACCGAGCGCTTCGCACAGTTGCGTTCGCAGGGTCTCGTGTTGGCTTTCGATGCTTGGACCACGGACCTGCGCACCGGCCTGGCCCTTCCCGCGCCCGCGCCCACGACACTATCGAGGCGCTGGTTTCGAGAAGGCGCCTCCAGTCCGCTGGATTGGGAAGCGCTCTCGATCCGCTGCGTGACGGCGCGCGGTCCGCGCGGCACGGACTACGCGCAGGCCCCCCGGCTGGGTTGGAGCGCCGCACGCGCGGACGGTCTCGTGACCAAAGGTGAAGTCGAGGGCGTGTGGATCGAGATCGCGGGCGAACCACAGGCGCACTTCGATGTGGCCGAGTCGGTCCAGTGGCTGTGCTCGGGCCGTGTGACCCTGGCCTGGCCGGTGGGCGGCTGGTCGAACATGCTCGATTCCGACGCGCAGGACGAGCTGCCCTCGTTCGAGCCTCCGGCGCTGCCGCTGCCCAGCGGCGACGATTGGCGCTTCCAGCGCCAAAGTTCGCCGCTTCTCGATGCGTCGGCGAGCACGCTGGAGCGGCGCGGGCTCACTGCCGAGTGGAGCTTGAGGCTCTGCGATCTCGAGACGCTGGAGCAGGAGACGTTCGAATTGCAGATCGACCCGGCCGCCGCGGGGGCACAGCGTGTCGCCCGCGGCGCCGGTCGCGTCGCCTCGCAATGGAGCGCGCGCGGGCACGAAACCGCCTGGAGCATCGAATATGCGGTCGGCGGAGTCGTGCTCGTTCGCAACGAGGGCGTGTTGAAGCCCAAGGATGACTAGACTGCGCGATTCCAGCATGACGACCAAGCCCACACGCAAGCTCGATACGTTCGAGAATCCCAATCCAAAGCGCGATTACGAGATCCGCTTCGAGTGCCCGGAGTTCACCTGTCTTTGTCCGAAGACCGGACAACCGGACTTCGCCACGATTCGCATCCGCTACGTGCCCGACCGCACGTGCGTGGAACTCAAGAGCCTGAAGCTCTACCTGTGGTCCTACCGCGATGACGGCGCGTTCCACGAGGCGGTCACCAATCGCATCCTCGACGATCTGGTCAGCGCGACCAAGCCGCGCGAGCTCTCCGTCGAAGGCGATTTCTACGTGCGCGGAGGGATTCGCACCGTAGTCGAGGTGCGCTACAAGGCCAAGGCGCGCACCAGGCGCGGCAAGACTTCCAGGTAGCGCTGCCCTATCCCGCGGTGCGAGCCGTCGTGCTCCTCGTGGGTGTGCGCGATCCCCAGTTCCTTGAACCTCGCCGAAAGCCGACGCGTGCCGAATTGGATGTTGTATTCGTCGCGGGCGCCGCACTCGATGTGCAGGAACTCCAGTCGCGCCAGCGCGTCCGCGTAGCGCTCGCAGGCGAACAAGGGATCGAACTCGAGCCAGCGCTGCCAGACCGCCTCGATGCGCGCGCCGCTTTGGGTATCGATCGGCAGGTCGCAGCCGATCGGCGAAGCGAGGTTGGGCGAGTAACACGCCGCCATCGCGATCGTGTTCAACGCCCCGAACTTGTCGCC
Source organism: Planctomycetota bacterium (assembly GCA_031388685.1). Classification (GTDB taxonomy): domain Bacteria; phylum Planctomycetota; class UBA1135; order UBA1135; genus JADJQU01. The sequence goes on along the minus strand of JANMRV010000874.1, from coordinate 9,130 downwards.
GCTGAGGTCCGGCTTCTTCAGGAAGTCGGACAGGAAACGCTGCGCGTCGCCGTCATAGGGGACCAGCGCGCGCGCGCATTCCCAGAACGCCGGTGCGTGGCAACCTTCGAAGCCGGCGTCGCCGCTGATCGACGCGACGGCCTGGAAGACTCCGGGGTGGCGCATCGCGAGGTGCAGCGCGCCGACGCCGCCCGAGGACTTGCCGATCACGCCGCGGCGAGCGCCAAGCGTCGGCGAGTTGGATTCGGCGAAGGCGCAGAGTTCTTCCGCCACGTAGCGCGCGTAGGGGCCGAGGTAGCTCGAGTCGACGTACTGGCTGCCGCCGTACTTCGTGAAGCAGTTGGGAAAGGCGAGAATCGCCGGCGGGACAGTTCCCGCGCGCAGCGCCGCGTCGTACTCGAGCAGCACGCCGCGCCGCCAGGGATGCGACTCAAGGAATTCCTGGCCGTTGCCGGTGAAACCGATCAACAGGAAGACCAGCGGCACGGGCGACGAACTCGACGCCGCGTGGGGGACATAGATCGGAAACTCGCGCGAGTTGGGATCGCCGGCGCGATTGCCGTCGAGCAACCGGCTTTCGAAAACATGGACTTCGAGCTTGCCCGCGCAGAGTTCCTGGACGCGTGCCATGCAGCCGGGCTCAGCCGTTTTCGCGCAACTTCGCGTAACCGGGTTTGATGCGCTCGTAGATCAGGCGCACACGCTCGTCGTAGTGCGCGAAGGCCGACTTCATGCCGTTGATCGCGAGCTTCTCGAGATCGGCGAGTCCCAGGCCGAAGTGCTCGACCGCGAGCATGCACTCATCGGTCATCGACGTGCGACTCATCAGTCGATTGTCGGTGTTGAGCGTTACGCGGAACTTCTGGTTCATGAAAACCAGGAACGGGTGTTCGCCGATCGAGCGCGCGGCGCCGGTGTGCACGTTGGACGAGAGGCAGACCTCGATCGGGATGCGATGGTCCAGGACATACTGCGCGAGGTGGCCGAGTTGGATCACCTTGCCGTCGTAGACCACGATGTCCTCGATCAGGCGCGTGCCATGACCGATGCGGTGCGCGCCGCAGTATTGCAGGGCCTGCCAGATGCTCTCGGGGCCGAAACTCTCGCCGGCGTGGATCGTGATCGAAAAATTCTGGCGCTTGACGAACTCGAAGGCGCGCACGTGTTCCTTGGCCGGGTGTCCGGCCTCCTCGCCGGCCAGGTCGAAACCGACGCAACCCTGGCTGCGGTAGGCGACGGCGAGTTCAGCGAGCTTGAAGGACAAGGCTTCCGGTTCGTTGCGCATCGCCGAGACGATCAGTCCGAAGCCGACGCCAAATTCCTCCTTGCCGCGCTGCAGTCCGCGCAGCACCGCGGACATGACTGCGTCGAGACCCAGGCCGCGCTGCGTGTGGAAGTGCGGAGCGAAACGCACTTCCGCGTAGACCACGCCATCCTGGGTCATGTCGGCCATGAACTCGTGGGCCACGCGCTCGAGGGCCTGCGTCGACTGCATGACCGCGATCGTGTGGCGAAAACCCTCGAGGTACAGCGGCAGTGTCTTGCGATTCGCGCCTTCGAAGAACCAGGCCGCCAGCCGATCGGCCCGCGACTCCGGCAATTCGCCGTAGCCTATCTCGCTCGCCAGTTCGAGCACGGTCTTCGGTCTCAGTCCGCCGTCGAGGTGTTCGTGCAGCAGGACCTTGGGAGCGCGCGTGACGAGCTCACGCGAAGGCTGTTCGGGCGCGGTCGTTCGAGTCATGCGCAGACGATAGCGGAATCCGGGCCCCGATGAAGCTCTGCGGCGTTGTCGGTCGGGGGGCCGCGGCGTATCCTGCTCGGCCCCGTGGACTTGCCGGTCCGCGAGACTCTCCCTAGAAAAAGCGGATCGATTCGATGAAGCCCGTGCGCGTGCGTTTCGCCCCCAGCCCCACCGGCCGCCTGCACATTGGCGGCGCGCGCACGGCCCTGTTCAACTGGGCCTACGCGCGGCGCCAGGGTGGCAAGTTTCTCTTGCGCATCGAGGACACCGACAGGGAGCGCTCGACCCCTGAGTTCGAGCGCGCAATTCTCGAAGGCCTGCGCTGGCTGGGCATCGATTGGGACGAAGGCCCCGACATCGGCGGCCCCTGCGCGCCCTACCGACAGACCGAGCGCATCGATCGCCACCGCGTCTATGCGGCGCGCCTGCTCGAAAAGGGCGCCGCCTATCCGTGTTTCTGTTCGAGCGAGCGACTGGAAACCCTGCGCGAGGGCCAGAGCGCGCGCAAGGAGAAGCCGGCCTACGATCGCAAGTGCGCGAACCTGAGCAAGGCGGAAGTCGAAGCACTGCGGGCCACGGGCGTGAAACCCGTCGTGCGCTTCCGGGTCCCCGAGGGCACGACGCGCTTCCTCGATCACGTGCGCGGCGAGGTCAGCTTCGACAACAAGGAGGTCGACGACTGGATCATGGTGCGCGGCGACGGCATGCCGATCTACAACTTCGTTGTCGTCTGCGACGACATCGACATGGGTATCAGCCACGTGTTCCGCGGCGAAGAGCACCTGGTCAACACGCCCAAGCAAGTGCTGCTCTACGAAGCGCTCGGAGAAAGCAGCCCAGAGTTCGGCCACCTGCCGCTGATGCTCGGCACCGACGGCAAGAAATTGTCCAAGCGCACCGGCGACACTGCCTTGCAGGACTATCACGAGCGCGGCTACCCGAAGAAGGCGATCATCAATTTCCTGTGCCTGCAGGGTTGGGCGCTGAACGGCACGACCGAGATCTTTTCCATCGACGACCTGGTCGCGAACTTCGACATCAAGGACGTGACCAAGGCCGGCGCGATCTTCGACATCGACAAGTTCCAGTGGATGTCCGGCGAGTACATCCGCATGGAACCGCTCGAGCAATTGGCCGACACCTGCGCGCCCTACCTGGTGCGCGCCGGACTGACCACGCAGGCGGATCTGGACAGTCGTAGGCCGTGGTACTTGAAGCTCGTGCGCGGCGAGCAGGAGCGCATCCGCACCTACTCCGAGTTGCCGGGGCGCATCGGCTACTTCTTCGCCTCGGACAACGCGGTCGTCTTTGAGCCCGACGCGGAGAAGAATGCGCGCAAACAGGCGCTGGGCGTCGCGACGCTCACGGACTACCGCGCGTTCCTTGCCGAGTCCCTGGCGAAGGGCCTGGGGCCCGCGGAAATTCGTGACGCGACCAAGACCTGGGTGACGGGGCGCGGCATCAAGATGCCCGTGCTTTTTCAACCGCTGCGCTGCGCGCTCACCGGGCAGTCCGGTGGACCGGACCTATTTGACCTGATCGATCTTTTGGGCGGAGCGCACGCTCTCGCGCGAATTGACAGCGCCCTGACGCGGCTTTCCGCTGCGCCCCTAGGCGCCTGACGGGCAAGAACCCGGGCCTGGGCAGCAGGGAAAGGGCGCTTGTGCGGCCGGACCTTGCCGGCTCAGGCCCGGGCCGGATTCGTCCGATCCTTGCGCTATGAATTGTTCGCTCTGGACCTGGCCCGGGCGTTGTCTGGCCTGGTTCGCGGCGTGGCTGTCCCAGGCAGGGCCGCAAGCGACGCGCGTACGCGTTCGGATCGCTGAGCGGCGTGCTCGGTGGAGGGACCGAAGTCCGTGACGATGTTTCGAGGCGAAACACCGGCTCCGCTTCGTCAGCCGAGCCAACCTGGCGACGAGCGCTGTGAGGCGGCGAGAGAGAGCGTCGCCGTGCTGCTCTCGAGCGAGAACACGCTTGCCGACGACCCCCATCTGCGCGAGCACTTGAATGCCTGCGCGGACTGCAACTCGCTCTACCGGGAGTTGCTGCTGGCCGATTCGCGGCTGCGCAGGACTCTGGTCGAGTGTGAATCCGGCGTCGATTCGAACGCCGTCGAGGAAGCGCCCGTGCGCCGAGCGATCCTCTCGCCGCTGGCGGTTGCGCGCGCCGGATTCAGTTCGCCAGGACGCGGCAAGGCGACCTGGGTCGTGCTGCTCGCGATCCTCTGCTACGCCGTTATCCGGCTGACGCCCGATCCCTCCGGCACGGCACGCGCGCAGCTGCTTGCGCTTGAAGGCCTGGTCCACACGGTCGGCGATCCCCTCGCAGCCGGCGATCCGGCGCGCGAACTGCAACGCGGCGACTGGCTGCGCACCTCCGAAGGCGCGCGCGCACGCCTGACCCTGGGCACGACCACGCTCGAGGTCGCCGCCTCGAGCGTGGTGCAGGTCGAAGAACCTTCGACGCGGCGCCTGCGGCTCGAGTCCGGTGCGCTCGACGTCGACGGCCCGCTGATCATCACCAGTCGATTCGGCATCGTCGAGGTCGAGGCTGGACACGCCAGGCTGAGCCTGGATTCGCGCGGATTGTCGGTCGAGTCGACACACGGCAGTGTGCGCACGATCGACTCGCAGGGTGAACGCGAACTGGCCACCGGCGAGCGCGCGCAGTTGGCCTGGGTGCGCTAGCTCAAACTCGCGTTCGGGGTTAGCTTGCTGCCCCATGCCGGCAGAATCGCACGCACAAGCCGTTCGACTTTGCACCCAAGGAGCAGTGCGGCTGGGTACGTTGCGGATCGCGCACTGCACGGCACGCGCGAAGCGAGCAGGGACATGCACGGCAGTCTGAGCCTGCGATCCGGTGTGCTGTACGTCGGCCGTCACGCCGAGACGGCCCACGTGCGCGCCTACGACCTGGACGGAAAGGCGCTCACGGCCGGCTTTTCCTTTCGCTCCGGCGACGACGACGCTGGTGGTGCACGCGTCAGCGGACTCGACGTCGATCGCGATCGCACGATCTGGGTCGCGGACAACATCGTGGCAAAGATCCGGGCCTTCAGCGTGTTCGGCCGCGAAGTCGCTTCCTTCGCGCAACTGCGCGGCGCACCGGCGAACGACACCGGCGGCGGGGAGGACCGCCGCGGGGACCTGGCGCAGATCAGCGACATCGCGATCCTCGAAGGCGACGAGGAAGACCGCCTGCTCGTTTCCTGCGCGGGCCGTCGACGTCACGCGCTTTCCATCGCGCGCATGGACGGCAGCTGGATCGCCGGGCTGCGCTCGGAGGGTGATCCGCTGGGCACTTTCCGGGGCCTGGCGCGGGCCACGGCCCACGGCCGCTGGGTGTTTGCCTGTGAAGCCGGCGCGGCGCGCGTGCAGGTTTTTCGCGACGGAGAATTTCATTTCCTATTCCGCGTGCCGGGAAGCGCCGGAGGCCGGGTCGAGCCTACTGCGGCGGCGCCGCTGTCCGACGGCCGCTGGGTGCTCGCGGTTCGCGGCGAGGAATCCGCGCTGCTGATCGTCGACTCCGCGGGGCGCCTGGTGCGCGTGCTGGCCGGTTCCGGTGTCGACACGGGCTCTGTCCAGGCCCCCCTGGACGTCGTCGTGGAAGAGGGGCGCGACCTGGCCCACACGCGAATTGCCGTGCTCGACCAGGACGCGGAACGTGTCCAGGTGTTCACGGTCGCAGGCCATTGCTACGGTGCTGTGCAGTCCCTGCCCGGCGAAGCGCTCTAAAAACGGGTGAAAATCAAGGATTTCGTTCGGCTTTGGCCGGCCCCCGGCAATAGATCCTTCGGCCCCTTTTTTCGCCGGATTTCCGCCCCCTGGCTTGTTCCGTCACCGCCCCGAGCATGGGGGTAGTTTTCATTCGGAGGAACAAATTCAAGGCTTGGCGGGTCCTACGGATTCGACCCGCGGCCTAAAACACTCGATGCACATCTCGATCGCATTCTTCTTCGTCGAAATGATCCGCACTGCCTGCGGCGGACTTTGGGTTGCGGCCCAGGATCAGGCGGCACTGCTGCTGCAGACTCGGAGCGCGGTCCCGATCGCGGCGGAGGACGAGACGCAGCCGTCGGACGACCTGCTGGGCGCCGTCCCCGGAGTGAAGATTTTCCGGGGGGTCGTGTTCACACAGGATCCCGTTGGCCTCGACCCGGCCGGACCGGACGCTTCGACCGCCGGTTCAGGTTCGATCCTGGCCACGGAAGGCGACGCGCTGCCGGGCTTCCTCGAGGAACTGGTCAACTCGGGCGTGGTCGTCAAGCCGGGTGCCATCCATGAGTTTGGCGGCGGCGCAACGACCACGGGAGCCGGCTCGACCACAGGTGCGGTGTCCCTGCACTACCGACTGCGTCAGTACACGATCATTCCGCCGACGACCTTCGCCGAAGCTTTCACGTTGATGGTGCCCAGCCCCTTGCCGACGACTCCAATGCCGCTGCTGGTCGTCTTCCACAAGTTCGGCTCCTCGAACCTCGACGTGTTGCAGAACACCGATTACGTGCGCCAATGCGCGCGGCGCGGATGGTTCCTGGTCTGCCCGCTCAGCGCTTCGAAGAAGCACTTCAGTTCGATCGAGAGCCAGCAGAATACCGAGGCGGTGCTCGACTGGACGCTGGCCAACAGCGTGATGAACATCGATCGCCAGCGCATTTACGCCATCGGATTCTCGATGGGTGGCGGCGCGGTGATGAACTATGCGGCTCGGCACCGCGATCCTGCCCACGCGGTGTTCGCGGCCGTGATCAATCACTCGGGAAACGTGTCGCTCAACGACACCTACTTCCACGACCCCCCGGTGCGATTCATCTTTGATTTCTGGTTCGGCGACGGAAGCGTTGGTTCGGCGAATCCTTGGAAGATGAGCCGCTCCTCGGTGATCAGATACGACCCGTTCACGCTCGCCATCGACCGGTCCAGCGATCTGTCGCGCAACCTGGGTTCGACGCCGCTCTCGACCTGGCAAGCCGCAGTCGACCTGGTGCCCTACTTGCCGGGACAGAACGACATCCTCGATCAGCACATGCGCCTGAATCTCGGCAGGCAAGTCGGCCCGCTCTACACCTACACCGTCGTGCCCTTCTCCGGTCACGACTGGAGGATGGTGGATGCGTCCAGTGCCTGCGACTGGATGGGGCAGTTCACCCTGCAGATGCCGCTTTACGGCCGCACACTTGCCGACCGGGACGGGGTCTTCGAGCATTTCTACGTCGAGCAGGACGCCGGCGGAGCCTTCACGCCGTTCGATTGGAGTTGTGTGCCCGCCGCCAACGAACTGCACTTCTCGGCGACGGCGAACCTGAAGCGCCTGACGAACGATCCGATCGCTACCGGGCTTTCCACGTCGAGCGAACTGCATGTGTTCACGCAGACGGCCGACGGAACGGGCGACGAGATCGTGCTCGCGCGTTGGCCGATGAGCCCGAGCGCCGTTACGCGCGACGGAGTCGCGACCGCCAACTGGACCTTCGATTCGCTGACTCACGATCTCACCTTGGTCGAGACCGACGGCGCGGCGCACGCCTGGATCGTCACGCCCTGAGCCCATCCCGCGCGCGTACACGCGCAACGAGACGCGGCGAATTTCACTCAGCGGCTCCCTTTGGAAACAAAGGGGGCCGCTGATCCTTGCCGATCAGCGGCCCGAGGGAGAGAGGAGGTTCCATCAAGCTTCCCGGGTGACGGCACCGCTCGCATGAGCACCGACACCTCCCGATGGAGCCTCGCCTGTGTCCGTGGCGAACCACGAACACACTCAAAGCGTAGCCCGATCAGCGGCTTGCTCCACGCATTTTTCGTTTTTGGAATCTCGAGCGGGACCGCTTGCCTGGAATGGCAAGCGAGTCTGAACATGCCGTTAGGAAGTGAGCCGTTTCCCGCGGATCAGGCGCGTGTTCTCGACTTGGCCCGAGCCCACGAGCAGGGTCGCCGGCAGCGCTGCGAACTCGGCTTGCTCGCGGCACGTTGAACTTCAGCTTGGGGCAGTTTCGAGCGGGCCTCCCGGAACTCGCACATCGTTTGAGGGCAAGTGAGTGGGAGTTTGAGCCGTGGACGTGGGCGAGAGCTATTCTCGGAACACATCATGGGCCTCCTCGAATTGCGCACAGGCCTCATTGGCGCCGCTCTGGACAGTCAGGCCGCCGACTGGCGCTCCACTCGGCATCCTGGAGTTTCCTGGCGGCCGCTTTTCCTGGCCGAAGAAGCACAGGGCGGTAGTGCGACCGTGTTGATCCGCATGGATCCAGGTTCGTCCTATCCCGAGCACGAACATCTTGGCGTCGAGGAGGTGCTGATCCTGGCCGGTGGTTATCGCGACGGCGACGGCGAACACGGCGCAGGCAGTTATCTGCGCTATCCCCCGGGCAGTCGTCACGCGCCGCTGGCGCTCGGCGATCCGCGCGCGATCGTGAGTCCGAGCAATCCGGCCTGCCTGCTTTTCGCGGTTGCGCATGGCGGTGTGCGCCTGACGTCCCCGGAGATCCCCTGAAATGAACGACGAGCTGTACTTCGACTACAACGCCTCCACGCCGGTCGACGAGCGCGTGCTCGAGGAGGCACTGAAGTGGATGCGCCAGGGTTTTGCCAACCCATCGTCGTCCCATCCCGAAGGCACGCGCGCCGCGGCCGCGATCGCGCTTGCCAGAGAGCGCATCGCCGCGGGCATCGGCGGCTCCGCACGTGAAATCCTGTTCACCTCGGGCGGCACCGAAGCCAACAACTGGGCGCTTGCGGGCCGCGCGCGGGCCGCCGGCCGCGGCCACATCGTCACGAGCTCGATCGAGCACAAATCCGTGCTGAGCAGCGTGCGCGAACTCGGCCGCCAGGGATTCCAGATCAGCATCGTCGCGCCGCGCAGCGACGGCGCAGTGCACATCGATGACATCGCGGCCGCGATCCGCGGCGACACGTTCCTGGTTTCGATCATGCTGGCCAACAACGAAACCGGCGTGATCCAACCCGTGACCGCGATCGGCGCCCTCTGCCGTGAGCGTGCCGTGAATTTTCACGTCGACGCTGTAGCCGCGCTCGGCAAGTGCGAGCTCGACGTGCGCACGATCGGTTGCGATCTGCTCTCGCTGTCGAGCCACAAGCTGTACTCCATGAAGGGCTGCGGGGTGCTGTTCGTGCGCGAGGGCACCGCGCTCGCGCCACTGATCCACGGTTGCGGCCAGCAGGGCGGTATGCGCGGTGGAACCGAGAACACCGCGGGCGCCGTGGCTTTCGGGCGCGCTTTCGAGCGCCTGAGCGAAGGCGCGTTCGGTTCGCCAAGGACTCTCGGCGCTTTGCGCGATCAACTCTTCGAACGGCTCGAGGCGAAGTTTCCCGGACTCGAACGCAACGGCAGCGCGGACGCGCTTCCCAACACGTTGAACGTGTGTTTTCCAGG
>JANMRV010000844.1:0-1522 GCA_031388685.1 Planctomycetota bacterium | reverse complement strand
AAAAGACTCACTGATATTTTTGACACCTGTCAAAAATCTTGGCGCTGGGCGCGGTGTCAGACCGCCAACCAGCCGACCTTTGGCACTGACCTGCCCCGCTGGGGGCGACGTGTAAATTCAACCAAAATGGTCGGCTGGTTGGCTGTCTGACACCGCGCCCAGCGCCATGATTTTGGACAGGTGTCAAAAATCTCAGTGAGTCTTTTGGACACCTGTCCAAATCGTCTGTAAGCTGGAATCGATGGTGCCCGGCTCTCGCTACATATCTGCGCAGCTCGAACGGGATCTCTTGCGGAAGATGGTCTTCGTCGCCGGGCCGCGGCAGGTCGGCAAGACGACCATGGCTCGCGCGCTCAAGGGCGTCGGCCGCGGCTACATGAACTGGGACATCCCGGAAGACCGCTCGCGGATCCTGGCGCGCGAGTTCCCCTCGTCGAGGCTGTGGATCTTCGACGAGATACACAAATACCGGATGTGGCGCGGACTGATGAAGGGGCTCTATGACGGCCGACGGAAGGACCAGCGCATCCTGGTGACCGGAAGCGCACGTCTTGACCTTTACAGGCATGGCGGCGACTCATTGCAGGGCCGCTATCACATGCTGCGGCTGCACCCGCTTTCGTTTGCGGAACTCGCGGCTCGCGGCAGCGCAGACTTCAAGGCGCTGCTCGAACTCGGCGGCTTCCCCGAACCGTATTTCGGCGGCTCCTCTGTCGAAGCGCGACGCTGGTCGCGCGAGTACCGCACGAGACTCGTGCGCGAAGAGGTGAGCAGTCTCGAGCAAGTCCAAGATCTCGATCACCTGGAGTTGTTGACCATGCGCTTGCCCGAGCTCGTCGGCGCACCGCTTTCGATCAATGCCGTGCGCGAGGATCTTCAGGTGAGCCACAAGACACTGGCCAAGTGGCTCCGGATCCTGGAGCGTCTCTACGCGATCTTTCGCTTGCCACCGCTGGCGGGGCCGCGTATCCGCGCATTGAAACAGGCGCAGAAGCACTATCACTTCGACTGGAGCGTCGTCCCGACCGACCCTCAGAGATTCGAAAACCTGATCGCATCCCATCTGCTCAAATGGGTGCACTTCGAACAGGACGTGAGCGGACGTGATCTGGAGCTGTGCTATTTCAGAGACACCGACGGGCGCGAGGTGGACTTCGTGGTGACCGAGGGTCGCAAGGCGCGGCTGCTGGTCGAGGCCAAGTGGAGTGCAGGTCCGATCGATCCGAATCTGCGCTATCTGAAGCTGCGTTACCCCGAGGCGGATGCTTGGCAAGTTCACGCGACGGGAAACAAGGACTTTGTCGGCAGCGAGGGCATTCGTGTGGCCCCGGCGACCGAGTTCCTGTCCACGCTGGTCTAGTGAACGCTCGCGCGAGGGCGCGACGACCAGGCGGTTTGCCGCTTCCCAGCGACTGCGGACGTATTCCAGCTTTTCGCCTTCCGACTCCTCCTGCGCATCTTCGCCGTACCGATTCAGGTGACTTCGTTCAAGGTCAGCGCCCGCCGCCGCGGGGCGGCGGCG
>JANMRV010000815.1:0-7724 GCA_031388685.1 Planctomycetota bacterium | reverse complement strand
CCTCACCAACTTCGGCCCGCTCCATGAAGTCGCGCCACTCGATCACTCGACCTACGTCCTGGCCAGCGCCATCGTTATCGTCGCGGCGGTGTGTTCAGCGCTCATCGTTCGTCAGCGCGTCAATCAGCTGGACCTGGTGTCCGTGCTCAAAACCCGAGACTGAGCCATGCAAACCATATGGACCAAACGAGCAGCTGCAGCGCTTGCGGGCGCACTGGTCATTGCCGGTGTGCTCTGGTTCGCGTGGCCACGTCCGATCGCTGTCGACATTGCAACCGTGACCAAGGGACCGATGCAAGTCACGATCGACGACGAAGGCAAGACCCGCGTGCGGCACGTCTACGTCGTCTCCGCGCCGGTAGCTGGCAAGGTTTTGAGCCGAGCCGCTGGCTCTACCTGGGCGGCGGCGCGCTCCTGGTGGGCAACCTCGTCGCCGAATGGCGTCGTGCCGGCGACAAGCTGCCCTCCACCACCTGATCGACTCTCCAGCGCGCGGGAGGTTTGTGCTATCCTCTCTGCAACTCCCAAGAGTTCCCCGACACTGACCGAGCCGGCAACCCTGCACCCACGCCCCATGACGACGACGATGATCGAGCAGCTCTACTCCGAACTCCGGCAGGTCTTTGACCCCGAGATTCCGGTCAACATTATCGATCTGGGCCTGGTCTACGACGTGCAGGTCGAGGGCGAGACCTGCAACGTCACGATGACGCTGACCTCGCAATCCTGCCCCGAGGCCAAGACCATCCCCGATGTGGTCAAGCGCCGTTGCAACACGGTGCCCGGCATCAAGTCCACGAAGGTCGAGATCGTCTGGGACCCGGCCTGGACGCCGCAGCTCATTTCGCCCGAGGGCCGCAAGATCCTCGGCATCGACGAAAACCCGGAAGAGTGAGCGACGGGTTCCGTTACGGGAAGACTTCGAGCACGGTCGAGCTCAGCTCGGTCCGGCCGTTCTTCGAGAAAATGCCGACGTAGGCGGTCTTCGGCAGGTCCTCCTCGAGGCTGATCTCGATCGGCGCGCGCTCGCCGATGCGAATGACGACACGGTTGTCCGGATAGACGTGGACCGCGAAGGTCGGGCTCTCGTCCTTGGCCACGGGCACGTCGAGCTTGATGATTTTCAACGCGCGCTCGGACCCGGTTTTTTCGTAGCGGCGCAGGACGAGCTTGCCCTTGCCGTCGATGCCGGCCGTGTACCACGGCGTCGTCGGGTTGCCGGAGAAAACCACGCCCTGGAATGTGGTCAGGGAGAGTTCCCCGACGCGGTTCAAGCTGCAGCGCAATTCGTACTCGCCGGTGAGCGGTACGCCGGTGAACAGGCGGCCCACCGGACGCGCATTGGCGATGGCAATCGTGGTGTCGCTCGGTTCGAAGATCTCGTCGGGCCGTTCGAAAAGCGAAACCCAGGCATTCGCGCGCCCGCCGATCTTGTACAGAGCGCCGTGCAGGAGCCCCGCCTCGCGGGCCTTGGCGCGCAGCTCCTCGGTGACTTTCGAGAGCGGGTCGTATTCCAGCACGTTGGAGGTCAAGCGCCCGAATTCGTAGGGCGTCAGGCACTTCGGCGCTTCACCGAGCTGATAGTCGTCGATCAGCTTGAGCACCTGCTTCGCGTAGTTCTTGCAGTGGATCTTGGCCTGGCGCAGCGCTTGATTCTTGACGTCGAGTTTCGTCAACCGCTTTTCCAGCTCTTCGTAACGTTCCGGCTCGAGCGTGGTCTCGCCGGCGTCGGCGAGGTCGAGAACCTGCTCGAGCAGCGCCGCCGTGCCCTGCGGCCGGCCCATGCGTTCGAGCACGTCCGCTTGCATCAGGATCAAGTCCACATCGAGCTTCAGGTCGCCGTCGATCTTGGTGCGGATGTATTCCAGATGTCCGAGCGCGCGCGCGAGCAGTTCCGACTCGGCAACCTTCGCCGCCTTTTCGGTCTTGGAGCGTTCCGCCGCCTCGATGTACAGCTTGGCTTTTTCCAGGCGCAGATCGCGGATGCGCGAACCAAAGTGCAGCGGGTAGATCTCGTTCAAGATCCACTCGCGCCACTTCGCGGCCCAGGGCTCGATGGTCGTGAACCCACCGGGAGCCTTGGACCCAAGGAAGACCTGCTTGAACAACTCCATCGGATCGCCGCCGCGCATTGCGTTCGTCTCGCGGTATTGCGAATACAGCGGGCGAAAGATCTTTTCGAGCGTCGTCGGGTCTTCGTATTCGAGCAGGTAGTACACGAGACCCCAGCCGAACGAGTAGTACTCGCCGGCGTAGGAACCGGGCTGGTCGAAGGAGATCACCTGCGCCGGTGTGGGCCCGGGGCCGCCGGTCAATTGATAGTGCAGCGCGCGCAATCGATCGACCGCTGCATCCGGCCATAACACGCGGCGATCGGCCATGGCCTTCGCGCCCTCGAAGAAGGTCGCCGTGCCTTCGTTGATCCACGCCGACGGCGGAGTGCCGCCCTTGGAGAGCATCGTCATGAAATGGTGGCTGGCCTCGTGATAGAGCGTCTGCAGCATCTGATCCAGCGAACCTGAATTCGAGCGCGTGTCGTAGCAGGTCACCTGCCACTCCCCCGGCGACCACCAGCCGCCGATGCCCGGATTGGGCGGGCCCTGCCACTCCTTCATCATCTCGTCGTGCGTGGGATGGATGCGGATCGTCGGCTTCTGCGGATTGACGCGCGTCTCGTCCCGGTCGAAATAGACGAGCACGTAGTAGTTGAAGATGTCGTCCATCACGTCGCTGACGCGCTGGACGATGTCGCGCTCGAGGTTGGCTTCGAGGATGTAGTGTTTGCCCTCGAGGTGCACGGTCGGGCGCGCGCCGGACTCCGCCTCGTCGCCGTTGCCTTGATCCAGTTTGACTTCCTGCGTGGCAGCGCGAATCTTCGTGGCCAGCGCGACGATCGTCTGTTTTTCGACACCCGTCGCGATCGCTTCGAGGGGCTCGAGAATGGCGAGCGCGCGGTCGGTGTGGCCGGCCGCGAGCATTTTCTCGCAGTCCTTGAGCAGGTCCTTGGAGATTCGCAGCATCAACGACGTGCGGCGCGTGTACAGCGGATCCGCCCGCGTGAGGTTGGCCGTGATCGCCTTCTTCGGCGCTTCGTTGTCGCCGAGCAAGCGCAGCGCGATACCGAAGTGTTGCGCCGCCTCGTCCTTGCGGCCGAGCTGCAGGAGCGCCTGTCCGTAGACGTCCTCGAGCTCGTAGCCTGCGATCGAGCTGGACAGATACTTCGCGATCATGTCCGCGGCGCCTTGCGGGTCCTTCGCCGTCAGCAGGGCTCGCGCTTCGGCGACCGTTTCCTTTTCGGTCTGCTCAGAAAACCTGGCGTTCGAAGACGCAGGCGCGGGCGCCGTGTAGGCGTTCGCGATTCCGCCGAGGATCGAAGCGCCTGACAAGACCAGCGCGCCAAGTAGCGCCCCATGTGGAACAAAGCGTTGAAACATCAGCGCTTTGCGAAGGCGACCTTGAGGTCGTAGCTGCCCGACATCTGCATCTTGCGCAGGATGTCCATGCTCTTGTCGCCTTGGGCGATCTTCATGGCGACCTCCATTTGATTCTTGATCTTTGCGCTCATCGAAAGCGAGCGCGCGCATCCCAGGCCCAGATCCCAGATCAATTCGCCTTCGCCTTCGAGTGCGAGGAAGGCTTTGACGTGATCGACATGGACATCGCCCATCGGACCGGAATTTCCGCCGGGCTTGGGCAGCTTGTCGGTCAGGTCCTTGGTCGATTGCACCTTGAAGTCGAGTGCGATGACGCCGCAGGGAACGCCGTCGACATCGCGTGAGCCCTTGTAGGTGGCGTTGATTTCGCCCTCCAGGCCACTGAAGGCCTCGGCCGGGTTGCCTTCGAACATGTTCATTTCTCCAGCGCCCTCGGCACCTTCCGGGCCTTCGACCGGCTTGAGGGAGAGATTGCCGCCAGGCAGGAAAAGCGAACTCATCGCAGCCACGTCGATCCGCCAGGAATCCTCGGCGGAAGCCTGTCCGGTTGCGGGCAAGAACCCGCGGAAGTCGACGTCCTCGACCAGGCCGCTGAGCAGTTTCTCTTCGGGCCCTTCAGGAGCGAAGCTCTTCTTGAACTCACTTTTCGCCGTGTCCCACTCGAACACGACGGTCTTGCCCTCGAGTTCGCTCCTGGCCTTTTGCGTGTCCTCTTGTTCGCCGGCGTCCATCGGATTCTTCGTCGACTGTTCGCCCGAGGAATCGATTTTCTGGAAGCTGCGCTTCAAGGTCTTCGGCTGCGAGCCTTCGACCGCCGTGAATTCATCGACGATCTCGAGGCTCTGGCTCTGGATCAGCGTCATGCCGTTGTTGGTGCCCGCGGGAATCGGCTGGCCGTTCAAGAGCATTTCGACATCGTCCTGCGAGACTTCCTGGCGCGATTCGAAGCTGCGCGCGAGCACGCTGCCGCTTGGGACGTGGAAACTGAGATTGTCGCCGCCGCTCGAGCGCAAGGCGCCGAACGAAACAGCGCAGGCGAGCGCGACCGGCAAAAGCAGCGGAGTGAATTTCGAAATCATGATCATGGATGAGTTGGAGAGCCCGCTGGACGAACGACGATCGCCCTGGTCCGCGCAAAAGCACGTGGATGTTCGTCGCGCGTCGCTTTGGGCTGGACGCTACTGTGCCAGAAGTCCCGCCATTCTGGATCCGCGCAGGCCGGCCTGGAAGTGCGCGGGACCTGTCTACTTTGCGTAACCCAGGGCGCGCAAGCCCTTGCGCACGCTCTCGTCCATGGAACCCTGGTCGACGCCCTGCGAGAGGCGCTTCAGCGAGGCCTCGGCTTCGGCGCTGAACTGCTCCAGCCTGGCCGCCAACTTCGCGCCGACCTCGATCTTCACGGGCCTGGATCCCGCGAGACTCCAGGCCTCGGTTCCAAGCGGCGCGAAGTAGCCCTGGGTCAACGGGTTCATTTTCCAGAAGGCCTTGTCCGCAGCCGAGACTCGATCGGTGCGCAAGAACTCGCCTTCGAAAGCGATGCCGCGTTGCGAGATGCTCGCACAGAAGACCGGGCCGTCGGGAACCCTTGCGCCCGCTTGCGCCACTTGCAGCAGGCTCTCGCTGTGCATGAGCGCCGGCGCCGGCAGATCCAGGAAATCCAGGATCGTCGCGAAGACGTCCATGTTGCTGACGGCCCCGTGGATCGAAGCGCCCGGCTTGACGCCTGGCCCGACCATGATCAGCGGGACGTGCACCTGATCGAGGCCGACCGACTGGGAGTGGGCAAAGAAGAACTCGTCTTCGCCCAGCGCCTCGCCGTGGTCCGCGGTGATCACGACCAAGCTGCTCTCGAGCAGACCGCGCGCTTCGAGCGCGTCGAACAGCCGTCCGAGTTCGCGATCGGTCGAGCGGATCTCGCGGTCGTAGCGCGCGCGGTATTGCTCGAAGGCGCGCTCGGTCCCGAAAACCTGATAGGTGGGGATGGCGCGGAAACCGGACTGATCGTTGCCGAGCGGCAGCACGCGCTCGAGTCGCGGCAGATCCTTGGCCGTCGCCTCTGGTTCATCGATGCCGTCCGGCGGCGTATACGGACCGTGCGGATCCTGCAGGTGCAGCCAGAAGAAGAAACGCTCGTCCTTGATCGCAGCCAGTTTTTCCAGCGCGGAGTTCATCGCGTGCTCGGCGCGGCGCTCACCGAAACCGCGCTCGCTTTCCTTGTCGGGCAGCGCGTCGTCGTAAATCTCGAAGCCCTGATCCAAGCCCCAGTTGCGCGTCAAGAGCAAGTTGCTCACGACGGCGAGCGTGCGCAGTCCGCCGCTGCGGCAGATTTCGGCCAGCGTCGTTTCAGCGGACACGAGCCCGAGTTGGCCATTCATCAGTCCGACCGTGTGAAAACTCGGATCCAGGCCGGTCAGCATCGAAGCGTGCGAGGGCAGCGTGTAGGAGCAGGTTGAAATCGCCCACTCGAAGGCCGTGCCCTTGCGCGCGAAAGCATCGAGGCGGGGCGAAGTCAGCCTGGGATAACCCGCGAAGGAAAGGTGATCCGCGCGCAGCGTGTCGATCGTCACCAGGATCACGGAGCGTTGCTGCTGTTTCGTGGCCGGCCCTTTCCCGCAGGCAAGGCCGAAGCCGGCAGCCAGCATGCCGAATATGAGCGCCGCAATCTTGTGCTGTCGCGCGCTCGTGCGCGCAACTGCTCCTGGTCTTGTCACGCTGTTCATCGCTGAAGAGTGTCGAGCTTCGGGGCAGCGGCGGGAAGTCCCTCGAAGAGCGCGTCGCGCCGCAGGCCCGTGCGGTGGCCGTACCACTGCGCGAACGTGCGCAGGGTCGCGATGGCATAGCGCGCGCTGTTCCTGAAGTTGATGCTCGAAGCCTCGTCGAAGTAGCGCACCGGGACCGGGATGTCGCCGATCTTGAAACCGAAGTGCACGCTCTGCACCAGGAACTGCGAGTCGAAAACGAAGTCGTCGCTGTTCCTGTGATAGGGGAGCGTGGTCAGCACCGCGCGCGAATAGGCGCGAAATCCGGAGTGCCACTCGCCCAGGTTTTGACCCGACAGCATGTTCTCGAGGATCGTCAATCCGCGATTGGCGAAGTACTTGGAGGCGGGCATGCCGCAAGCCAGTGCCTCGCCGCGTGTGCGGATGCGGTTGCCGAGGATCACGTCGCAGATGCCCAGGCGCAACAGGAGCAGCACCGCCGGCAGCACGCGCGCGTCGTACTGGTAGTCCGCGTGCAGCATGATCACCTGGTCCGCGCCCTTCGACAGGGCATAGTCGTAGCAATCCTTCTGGTTCGCGCCGTAACCGCCGTTCTTTTCGCGCACGATCAGCGTCACCGGCAGGCGCCTGGCGACTTCGACCGTGTTGTCGCTGCTGCAGTCGTCGACGACCACGATCTCGTCGACTTCCTCGCGCGCGATGTCGTGGTAGACGCGCTCCAGCGTGCGCGCCGCGTTGTAGGCGGGCATGACCACGACGACTTTCGATTTGCCCATCATCGCTTCAATTATGCGCAAGTCGCCGGACGCCGTCGCGGGCGAGCGCAGAACCCGGCTCGATTTCGAGCGCCTGCCGATAGAACTCCAAGGCCAATTCGCGCTGTCCGGCGCGTTCGAGTTCGGAACCCGCCAGCGATTGGACCAATCCGTCCGCCGGGAATTTCGCGCGCGCTTCCTTGGCGTAGCGCCGCGCGCCGTCGAATTCGCCGCTCTCGATCGAGAGCTTGCAAGCCACCGCGTAGTCGATCGGGCGCAGACCTTGCACGAACGCGGCTGTCGGCAGTGAGCGCTGCAGAAAAAGGCCGGCTAGCACGAGCAGCCCGAGCGCGCCGACGCGGCCAAGACGTCTCTCGCTCAGCGACTGCCAGAGCATCGCGAGCAGAATGCCGGCGTAGACGATGCAGATCGGCACCAGGTACATGCGGAAGCGCGCGACCGTGTGCACGAGACTCAAGGCCGCGAACAGGCCGAGGAAGAGCAGCAGCAGGACCAGATGACTCGCGAGCCTGCGGTCGTTGTCCGGGGCTTGCGCCACCACGGTCCGGACCGCCGCCGGGGCTTCCCGGCGCAGTCGCTTCGACTCCTTCTTCGTTAGTTCAGGGTCCTGCTTGCGGCCGCGCGCGAGTGTCCACAAGACAAAAACGAATCCGGCGAAGCCGAGCGGGAAAACGAACGCGAACGTCGGAGCGAACCTCAACGTCGGCGCGTGCTCGCGGAAGAATTCGAAGGAGGTGTTGACGGGAATTTCCCAGGCAATCCAGTTCGCCGCCACCTTTTGCCCTAGGTTCGAC
>JANMRV010000745.1:0-4301 GCA_031388685.1 Planctomycetota bacterium | reverse complement strand
CGGAAACGCGCTCGGCCGATTCCGCCTTTGCGATGCACGCGCGGTCGCCTCCAGCCGAGGTGTCCTCGCGCTCCAATATATAAGGTGAGCAGGGCTGAGTTTGCCGTGGGGGCAAGCCCAAGGACTTGCCCGCAAAGGCCGCAGGAAAAATCTTCGATCTGCGCCTGCTATGGAAGCGCAGCCGGCTCCGTGCAGCTACGGACAGACCGCGTACTGGATCGCCGCGGACAGCAGGCAGCCGACAACTTGATTGTCGCGGCCCCACCATTGCACGTTGACGCGCTGGCCGATCGCATTCAGGAACGGTTGCGGACCGCCACCGAGATTGCCCGAAGAGAACTCGGCCCAATCGATGCTGAAGTTCGCGTCGCAGGCAAGACCGCCCGAACCGCCGGCCGAAGTGACCTGCAGTCCGCGTGCCATGCCTTGCGCGGCGACGCACAGTGTCCCGCCCTGGAATGGCGTGTTCGCGCTTCCGTTCGGCGAGTAGAGCAGCAGGCCGCCCTTGCCGGAGCGCGCGCCCGAAGTCGAAATCACGAAGCCGCTGGTTGCGCCGGCGTGCATCGAGCCCGAGAACGTGATCAGCGGCTGGCCACCGCAGGAATTCGTCTTGGGCACGCAGTAGACGAACGCCGTTGGGCAATGAGTCGGGTCGTACGGGAACGGGCCCATGTCCATGCGCGAACCGTCGGGGTCCGTGCGCAGTGGATCGCCGCTGTCGATGCACGGCGAGTCACCCGCGAGCCGGAAGTCCTTCGCCGCGGGATTCCAGAAACGCGGGTCGGCGTCGATGTTGCCGGTTCCGGGCCAACCGCCCTCGACGTTGGTCCACGCGACGTAGCCGGAGTCGACGATCTCGCTCCCGAGATTCCCGCGCACGATCGAACACGACACCCAGGCAGACGCGGCGACACCCTCGCCCTGGTTGCCGATCACAAGGCAGCGATCGAGGTCGCAGTTGGCGGTGCCCGCTCCGTAGTCGGCGGTGTTGTCGACGAAGACGCAGCGCAGCGCTCGGCCGCCGTAGGCACCGCCGCCCTCGCCCGGCGGCAGACCATGGCTCGTTCCTCGAATGTCGTTGCCTTCGTACCAGCAATCCTCCGCGATGCAATTGGCGGTTCCGCCACCCAGAGTCTCATATCCCTCGACAGCACCCAACGCCAGATTGCCCTGCACCAGACAGTGCCGCAGCGTCGAATCCGATGCACCTCCGGCCAGGTCCCAGGCGTAGTTGTCGATGAGTTGGCAGTACTCGAGCGTGCTGCGATCGGCTCCGCCCGCCGCGGCATAACTGCCGTCGCAGGAGTCGGCGGTGTTGTGCTGGATCAGCGTTGCAACCGCGCTGCACCGGCTCAGTCCCGCGCCTTCCGATGCGTAGTTGTTCTGCACGAGGCAGTTCGCGACCGAGCAGCCGTAGACGCCTCCACCCGCGAGCGTCGCCTTGTTGTTCTGAATCAGGCAGGAATCGACCAGCAGGTCCAGCGTTCCATAGACTCCACCGCCGTCGTCGATGGTCATGCACCATCCGGGGTACTGCGAGCCGCCGTTCTGCTCGATCGTGCAGTTCGCGATCACGCCGTGGGCGTCCAGTCCGGCGATGCCGTCGCCCTTGTCCGCGTAGTTGTTGCGAATGACGCAATTCTCGACGCGCGCATTCGCGGTGTGATCGAAGAGGATTCCGCCACCGAACGTGTCGTAGGGGCTCGGCGTGCCGGAGCCGTTCTCGACCGTGAACCCGGAGAGCACGGGAGTTCCGCCGCGCAGGCGCACGACCGAGCCGATTTCATTCGCGCGAATCGTCGTGGCTCCAGCACCCGCGACGCTCTCGACGCGGATCGTCTTCATGACGAAGTCCAGCTTCTCGTTGTAGGTGCCGGGCTGGACGCGCACCACGTCGCTGTGGGTGGCCACATCGATGGCCGATTGGATGCGGCGGAAGGGTTCCGCGGCCGAGCCGTTGCCGTGGGCCGGCCCGTTGACATCGACCCACCAGGTTGTTTGAGCACAGACGCCGCCGGTCGCCGTGAAAACAAACGCCAGAGCCGCACTGAATCGCAACGCGAACATCCTGGGCCTCCTGGGGCAAATTCGGATCGGCCTTCAGCCTGAACCCGAGTGCACGCGTGCACCATTCGCTGAGCTGCGCACGTCCGATACGCACAATGCGGAGCCGCGTTATCCTGTGTTCGTCATGTGCATGCTTTCGTCGACGTTCCCCGGTCCACGCGCCCGCGCCGGTTTTGCGCTGCTTGCCGCGGTCAGCGGCCTCACGTTGTCAGGTTGCGTCGGTCCAAAGCGGTCGGAGCAGGCCACCGGATCGGAATTTGCTTCGGGCGCTGAGCCGGTTGCCCGCGAACCGCTCGTGTCCGTGGCGACGGCGCCTGGGACAAGCGTAGCGGAGATCACGCCGAGCGCGAGGCCGGCGAAGTGGGCCGAACCGATCGCACTTCCCGGCCTGCCCAATCTGCACCGCGTCACGCCCGTGCTCTATCGCAGCGCGCAGCCGACGCCGGCGGGCTGGGCTTCGCTCGAGCAACTCGGTGTGCGCACGGTGCTGTCGCTGCGCGCGTTCCATGCCGATGAAGTTCCGCGCGCCAGCAAGTTGCGCCCGCACCGCATCTCGTTCAAGTCCTGGCATCCCGAGGAAGAAGACGTCGTGCGCTTCCTCACGTTCGTGCTCGATCCGGGCAATCAACCCGTGCTCGTGCACTGTCAACACGGAGCCGATCGCACGGGCATGATGGTCGCGACCCTGCGCATGGCGCTCGAAGGTTGGAGCCGCAAGGACGCAATCCGCGAAATGGTCGAAGGCGGTTACGGCTTCCATTCGATCTGGCAGAACATGATCGACTACGTGGAGCAAGTCGATGTCGAGCGATTGCGAAGGCTCGCGGGCATCGAACCTTCGAGCGTGGCTCGCTGAGCGCTGCGGCTACTCGAATCGTTCCATGGCCGCGTGGAACTCCGGCCCCTCGCCGAGGCGTCCGGTCCTGGAATCGACAGCTTCGGTAGGAACCCAGAGCCAGCCGCTCTTGGCAACCCGGATGCGTGCTGGAGCCGCCTTCAACTCGATCCAGAATTCACCGTCGGCGCTGCTCGCTATCTCAAGGTGAACACTGAGGCGCTCGACCTGAAGTAGCTGCGCCAAAGGCTCGACGCAATCGAATCCAGAGCCTTCCCCGCCACGCCGAAATAAGAGGGATGCCCGGTTACACGGAGCTGGGCTGGAGGGGCGCGCGCGAGTCCGAGTGAGCTGTGACTCGCGTTCGAGACCGGGCCAATTCCGCAACCTTGGTCCGTGGTACAAACTTGGCGCCGCGCTGCTCGCGTCGCGTGACGTGCAGCCGGTCACGACGGCCGGCTGACCGCGATCCCAACCCCAGTGCAATCGGTCGCAGTGGACCTTCGCTTGCACGGACGACCCGCTTCCGCCCACGAAACGGGTCCGGTGGGCCCCTTCACTCACTCCACGGACAAGGGTTTGCTAGCCTCGTGGCCAAGATGCTGGACAAGCAGGAACTCCCGATGGCCGAGTTGGAAGCCTTTTGCAGGCGCTGGATGGTGCAGGAGCTCGCGCTCTTCGGCTCGGCGCTCCGCGACGACTTCGGCGCGCAGAGCGATATCGATCTGCTGGTCACGTTCACTCCCGAAGCGCATCCTTCGCTGTTCGACCTGGCTGGCATGGAGAGTGAACTCGAGTCGCTGCTCGGGCGTAAGGTCGACCTGGTCAGCCGCCGGGGGATCGAGCGAAGCAAGAACTGGATCCGCCGGGAGGAGATCCTCTCCTCCGCGCGCACCCTCTATGCAGCCTGATCCTGCGTCGCGCGACGCGGCGATCCTGCTCGATATCCGGATCGCGGGCGCACACATCCGAGAGTTCATCGCGGGAATGAAGCTCGACGGATTCCTCCGCGACGCCAAGACCCAATCCGCGGTGCTCCATCAAATCCTTGTCATCGGCGAAGCGAGCCGACGTCTCTCGGCTCGATTGCAGGAGCAGCATCCAGCGATTCCGTGGTCGCGTATCGGCGCGATGAGGAACCGGTTGATCCATGGGTACGACGATGTCGACCTCGACGTGGTGTGGGACACGGCGACGATTCACGTGCCGAGGTTGTTGAAGGACGTCGAGCCACTGCTGCCGCCGGAATCGAAGGGCGGGTGAGCGAGCTCCGAAGCGCATTTCGCGGCCGACCCCGGGGGGCCCAGATTCAGTTCGCCGTGCCGCTCGGCTTCGCGCCCCATACCAGCAAAGAGTATTCGCTTCTCGATCCAGCCGCCTGCGTGCCAGCAACCGAAGG
>JANMRV010000729.1:0-4118 GCA_031388685.1 Planctomycetota bacterium | reverse complement strand
CACCAGGCGGCGCGCGAGATCCGGGCCTGGTTCACCGACGAGCGCTGCGTGCCAATCACGCATCCTGCGTCGAACTATGGCGAAGCGGTCGACAAGTTCGCGAAGAACCCGCGCATCGACTTGCACCAGTTTCGGCGCATCGAAGCCGAGCTGCCCGATCGCGAACGGGCAGCGGAGGACTACGAACGCATCCTGCCGGAGTGCTTCGACTTTTTGCTCGCGGAACTGGGCGTCGACGGTCACATCGCCGCGCTCTACCCGGGTTCCCCGGCGCTAGAGGAGACCGAGCGGCTGGTCGTGCCTATCCACGCTCCGACGCGGCCGGTGGAGCGCATCACTTTGACGCCGCCGATGCTCACGAATGCCCTCGAAGTGCTGGTCGTCGCCACCGGCCGCGATCGCGCGAAATGGGTCGCGAGCGCGCTGAATTCCAGCGGCAAAGTTGGCGCGGATCCGGGACGCATGCTGCGTGACGCGACGTGGTTCCTCGATCGCGAAGCCGCCGCGTTGCTCGGCACCTGATCTCCGTGACCCCTTCAATCGCCTCACCCTTTGAAACCTTGCGCGCGCCATGCCGAGCTGCGATCGTCTTAGGCTCATGAATGCATGCCCCGGACTCGCGGTGATCTGCCTGCTCTCGCTCCCGCTGACCGCCCAGCAGGGTGACGTCGCCGGTGAAGCACAACCGCCGCTGCCCGCCGGCCTGGCGATTCCGCCCGCAACGCCGCTGTCGTGGGAGGAAGAACTGCGCACGTTTGAAGTGCCGCCCGGCTTCGCGGTCGAACTCGTGGCCGCCGAGCCGTTGATCCACGATCCTGTGGCGATGGCCTTCGGCACCGACGGCCGCCTGTGGGTGGTCGAGATGCGCGGTTACATGAATGATCTCGCGGCAACGGGAGAAGCGGAACCCGTCGGCACGATCGCCGTGCTCGAGGACACCGACGGCGACGGCCGCATGGACGAGCGCGTCGAGTTCGCCGACAAGCTGGTCCTGCCGCGCGCGATCGTCTTGACGCGCGACGGCGCGCTCGTGATCGCGCCGCCGGAAATGCTTTTTCTCCAGGACACCGACGACGACGGTATCGCCGACGAACGCACGGTCGTCGATCGCGGACTGGGGGGCATCGCGAGCCCGGAGCACGCGATCAACGGCCTCTTGCCGACTCTCGACAACGCCTTTGCCTGCGCGAATGTACCCTGGCGCTACATCTGGCGCGACAAGCGCTTCCAGCGCGAAGCGAGCGCCGGCGGCGGACAGTGGGGGATCACGCAGGACGATCGCGGCCGGCTGTACTTCAACGACAACTCCGATCCGTTGCGCGGAGATCGCATCGCGGCTCGCTATGGGGCGCGCAATCCGAATTCAACGCTCGCCGGCGGCGTGAACGAACGCATCGCCGCCGATCTCAGCGTCAAGCCGCGGCGCGTGACGCCGGGCGTGAATCGCGGCTATCGCCCGAATTTTCTGGTCGAGGGCAAGCTCGCGCAGGCCACCGGCACCTGCGCGCCGCTGATCTTTCGCGGCGGCACTTTTCCCAAGCCCTACGACAAGGGCGCCTTCGTTTGCGAGCCCACGGCCAATCTCGTGCTTGCCTACGGAATCTCCGAGCAGGAGGGGAAAGTCAGCGCGACTCCGATCCGCCACGGCGACGGCGCAATCGACTTCTTGACCTCGACCGACGAACGCTTCCGGCCCGTGAATCTCTGCGATGGGCCCGACGGCGCCCTGTACGTCGCCGACATGTACCGCGGTCTGATCCAGCACCGCCTTTTCGTCACCAGCTTCTTGCGAAAGCAGGTCGAGGCGCGCGGGCTCGAGAAGCCGATCGGATTCGGCCGCATCTGGCGCGTGCGCAACGCGAACACGCCAAGAGTCGCCGCACCCGACTTCGCCGAGGCGACCTGGGTCGATCTGTCGCACGCACTGGAACATGAGAACGGCTGGATCCGCGACCGCGTGCAGCAGATCTTCGTCGAAGAAGGCGCCGAGGAGGCGAAAGCGCATGCGGCACTGCGCGACCTGCTGGCGAGCAGCAAGTTGCCGCTGGCGCGATTGCACGCGATCTGGGCCCTGTCGGGCATGCGTGGAGTCAAGCCGGAACTGTCGCACACGCTGCTCGCCGATCCTGACGAGCGTGTGCGCGAAGCCGCAGTGCGAACCAGCGAACTCTTGGTCGGCGGCGACGCGAAAATGCTGGCGCAGTGGCTCGCGCTCGCGCGCGGCGACACGACGCTGGTGCGCACGCAGGTGCTTTTCTCGCTCGGCGAAGTTCACACCGACGACGCGGAGCGCGCGCTTTTCGATTTGATGGTCGAAGGCTGCGCCGACAAGTTCGAGCGGACGCAGGTGCTGTCGAGCCTCGCACAGCGCGAGAGCTTCTTCCTCGGACGCCTGCTCGACAGCGCCTCGTTCGAGCAGGAGCAGGACGGCCGCGCGGCTTTGGTGCGACTGCTCGCGGCGACGATCGCGCGCGAGCGCAATCACGGCAGCATTGCGCGCGTGCTGGAATTCATCGTCGAGGGCCGGCGAATCACCTGGCAGCGCGACGCACTCGTGAACGGATTGCTCGAAGGACGCTCCACTCCGAGCGACGGCCATCCCGCCGCCATCCGCCTGGTCGAGGAACCGCGCGCGTTTCGGACACTGACACGGCTCGCCGAGCAGGTTGCGCAGTCGAGCGGCGCGCCGCTGCTTCAACTTTCGAACTCACTCTCGTGGCCCGGACACCCGCTGGCGGGCG
The DNA here is from genome assembly GCA_031388685.1 of Planctomycetota bacterium. GTDB lineage: Bacteria > Planctomycetota > UBA1135 > UBA1135 > JADJQU01. The sequence continues at coordinate 1,377 of JANMRV010000729.1, read as the reverse complement.
AAGTCCCGGTGCGCCCGCTCGACGAGAAGGAAGTCATCGCCTTCGAACGCGGCCGCGCCTACTTCGCCATGGTCTGCGCGAGTTGCCACCAGAGCACCGGCCGCGGGCTCGAAGGCATGGCACCGCCGCTGCGTGATTCGGAGTGGGTGCTCGGCGATCCGGCAACGCTCGCGCGCTTCCTGCTCGCCGGGCTCTCCGGCCCGATCACGGTGCGCGGGCAGATCTGGAATCTCGAGATGCCGGCTACCGCGGCGTCGGACGAGGAGATTGCCGGCGTTCTGACCTACGTGCGGCGCGAATGGGGGCACCCGGCCGATCCTGTGACGACGGCGGAAGTGCGCGCGATTCGCGAGCAGTTGAAAGGACGCAAGACTCCGTTCACTGCGAGCGAGGCGAAGTCGCTCGCGGGCAAGTGAATCGTGCGCCTACAAGGATGGAAGCGCCGCTTGGCGACGCACCGGCTGGGAGATCTGTGAACGCACGGCACACGCCGCAACTGTGGGTGGGCCTCGTGTTGGTCGCGCTGATCTGGCCGCTCAACTGGAGCCTCGAGGGTCTGCGCACGCAGTGGTTGTTCTTCCCGCTGTGGCTGGGTTACACGCTGGCGGTCGACGGACTGTGCGTGCGGCGCAGCGGCACGAGTGCGTGGACGCGTTCAAGAACAGGATTTCTGCTGCAGTTCGTCCTATCCGCGCCGGGCTGGTGGCTGTTCGAGCTGATCAACTTGCGGCTTGGGAATTGGGAATACGTCGGCCGCGAGCACTTCAGCGATCTGGAGTATGCGCTGTATTGCAGCTTGAGTTTCTCTACCGTGTTGCCGGCGATACTTGGGACGGCGGAGTTGGCGCTGACGACTAGGTTCGTGCAACGCGCGGCGCAGGGGCCCAAGTTGGCCGGCAGCGTCCGAGTTTCAGCGGCCTGCATGTTGATCGGCTTGTCGATGCTCGCGGCGATGCTCGCCTGGCCGCGAATCTTCTATCCCTTTTGCTGGACGAGCCTGGTGTTCCTGTTCGAGGCGCTGGCCGCGTGGCGTGGGCGCCGAGGAATGTCCGCGGACTTGCAGCGCGGCGATTGGCGCGTTTGGTGGGCGCTGTGGATCGCGGGACTCGCTTGTGGGTTCCTGTGGGAGATGTGGAACTTCTGGTCGTATCCGAAGTGGATCTATCACGTGCCCGGCGTGGACTTTTGGCGGGTTTTCGAGATGCCGCTGCTGGGGTATTTGGGGTATCTGCCGTTTGCGATGGAACAGTATCTGTTTGCGGAGTTGTTCTTGCCGCGTGAGGCGCGGGCGCGGTTGTCGAAGGGGGAGGAGAGTGGGTGAGTCGTGGGACGTGGGGCGTTCCAGTACGGTGCCAGGCACCTCCCCAAACTGTTGCG
>JANMRV010000717.1:0-7130 GCA_031388685.1 Planctomycetota bacterium | reverse complement strand
GTTTCCGATCCACATGCTCGGCTGTTCGTGCGCGAACAAGAGGTGCGTGACGCTGTGCACGATGTTGCGGTGCAAGCGCTCGTCGGTCGTGAAGAACTGGCGGTTGCCGCAGATCGAGTAGGCCGACTCCGAACCCATCAGCTTCACGCCATTGGCCGAACCCTGCTGACAGAAACGCAGCGTGGCCTCCTGCTGATCGTTGACCAGCCACCAGACGAAGACTTTTTGGCGCTTGACGATTTCGCCCGGCCGCGCCTTGGTGAGATCGATGTAGAGCGCGAACAACTGCTCGAGCCTGTCGAGGTAGATGTGCGTGAGTTCGTGGGCGCCGACGATGCGCTTCTCGACTTTGAGGCTGTCGATCTCAAAGACCAGCGTGAAATGCGTCGAGACGGCCTTGCGCAGCGGGCGCCCCATCTGCGCGTCGTACTTCTCGACTTCGGCGCGCAGACCGGGCATCGCCGCGATCTTGGCAGCGAGCGCCCTGCCGGCCTCAGGATTGTCGCAGTCCTTGCAGTCGGTGAAACCCGTGCCCTTGCAGACCGGACAATCCGCGATGTAACTGCAGAACAGCGCGCTCTTCTCCCAGGCGCAGGCTTCCTTGGGATGCTCGCTGCAGGGAACTGTCCCGCTGGACTTGCAGACCTTGCAGTCCACCGCCGGCGGCGCTTTCGCAGGTGGCGGACTCTGAAGCGCGCTGTTCGCGTGGGCGGCGCTCGTGATGCACGACAGCGCGAAGAGCAGCGCGGCGCAGAGGACCCTGCAAGACCTGAGACTCGAGGACATGCTCAGAGCAACTCCTCAACGATCTGACGCTTGGGATCGAAGCCGCGCAACTGGATGCGCGCGGCGATTCCGTCGCCCAGCGCAGCGCGTGGGGCAAGTCCGACAAGTTCGCTTTCGCGAATCTTGATGCCGCGCTCGGCGGCGAGCTTCTCGATCTCCTGGTAGGCACGCAGCAGGCCGGTGCGCTGGAAATCGCAGACGTTCATGCTGACCTGGGCGCACTTTTGGTCGTCGAGGAAGAAGCCCATGGCCTTGATGCCCGGCAGCCCGCCGTCCTTCTCGCGGATTTTTTTCGCGATCTCCTTCGCGACCGCAACGTCAACGCTCTCGAGGTTGACGTTGTAGGCGATCAGGAACTGACGCGCGCCGATCACCGTCGCCCCGGCCGAGGGATGCAGCCGCACGGGCCCGCGATCGGGAGCGCGCGCGGGATCGCTGAGCACGGCGTCGCAGAGTTTCTCGAAGCCTATGTTGCGCACGTCCGGGAGATTGCGGCGCGCCGGTCGCAGCGCGGCGGCCTCGTAGAAGTAGACCGGGATCTCGAGTTCGCGGCCGACGCGCTCGCCTAGGGCGTGGGCGATCTCCACACAGCGCTCGAGCGTCACGCCGGCGACCGGCACGAAGGGCACCACATCGGTCGCGCCGATGCGCGGATGTTCACCCGAGTGTGTACGCAAGTCGATTTCGCGCGCGGCCGCCCCGATCGCGCGAAATGCGGCTTCGCCGACATCGAGATCGGAACCTACGAAGGTGATCACGGCGCGATTGTGTCCTGGGTCCATCGATCGATCGATCACGCGCACGCCGGGCGCCGAGGAGAGCGCCGCGACGATGCGCTCGACGACTTGCGGCCGGCGACCTTCGCTGAAGTTGGGAACGCACTCGACGATCGACATCGATGAACTGTCTTTCTGGAAAAGGGACGACTCAGGGACCAGGCACGCGCACACGATCGGCGCCGCGAACCACGCGGCCGCCCACGACGACCGCGTGCACCGGACTCGAAGCGAACTCTGCGACCAGCCGGCGCAGGTTGGCGCAGGAGAAGATAACCAGATCGGCGCGCTTGCCCGGCTCGAGCGTGCCGATCTCGTGGCCGCGGCCCAGCGAACAGGCCGGATTCAGGGTCGCCGCGGTCAGGCACTCGGCCGAACTCATCCGGTAGCGCAGCGCAGCCCAGGTCATCACCTGCGCGAGACTTTGTTGCGGACAGCTGCCCGGGTTGTAGTCGGTCGAGATCGCCACGGGCAACCCGGCGTCGATCATGCGCCGCGCAGGCGCTTCGCGCTCGATCCGCAGGTAGAGCGGAACGAGCGGGCAGAGCACCGGCACGACGCCGCTCGCCGCCAGGGCCTCGATGCCGGCGTCGCTGACGAACTCCAGGTGATCGGCGGAGCTGACGCGAAGTTCCGCGGCGAGTTCAGCTCCGCCCATACAGGAAAGCTGATCCACGTGCATGCGCAGGCCCAGTCCCAGCGAGCGCGCGCGCTCCATCAGGCGCCGCGAGTCGTCGAGATCGAAGACGTGACTTTCCGTGAAAACATCGGCGTATTCGGCCAGCTTCATTTCAGCGACGCGCGGCAGGCATTCCTCGAGCAGCAAGTCGACATAGGCCGATTTGCGCCCGCGGAATTCCTCGGGGATCTCGTGGGCGCCCAGGAACGTCGGGGCAATGTCGATCGGGCCGCGCGATCGAAGCGCGGCGAGCACTTCCAGTGATTTGAGCTCGGCCTCCAACGAAAGCCCATAACCGCTCTTGGCTTCGATCGTGGTCGTGCCCAGATCCACGAAGCGCTCCAGACGCGCGTGAACGAGTTCGAGCAGGCGCTGCTTCGATGCGGCGCGCACGCCGCGCACGCTGGAAAGGATTCCGCCGCCCAGCGCGGCGATCTCGAGGTAGCTCTTCCCCGCGGTTCGCAACTCGAATTCGTCCTCACGGCCCTGCGCAAACACGGGATGCGTGTGCGCATCGACGAAACCGGGCAGGACCAGCCCGCCCTCGGCATCGAGTTCGGCGCGCGCCTGAAATTCACGCCGGAGTTCCGCCGTCGAACCGACGGCCAGCACACGGCCGGCATCGACCGCAACGGCCGCGTCGCGGACGCAGCGAATCGCGCCCAGATCGCGTCCGCCGCGCGGCTGTGAGCCGATTGCCGTGCACAGTTCCCCGGCGGAGTGGACGAGCAGGTCGATCGCGCGCGGTGCCGGAAGGTTCACCGGCCCAGGGTAACGAGCAGCGGCTCCCGATGAACGATCGGATCGGCCGCCGGCTACCCGACTGCCTGAAGCGCCGCTGCCTTGCGCGGCGCCTCGCGCCGAGCGTTGCCCATGGAGAGATTCATGCGGCCGATCAGGCGCTGGCGCGCACGGAACATGATCATCTTCATGTTGGAGGCGCCCACGGCGAGCCGCTCTCCGGCTTGCGCGTAGCTCAACCGCTCCAGTTCCACGAGGGCGAGCGCAGCTTGGTCGCGTGCGGCCAGGCCCGCGTAGGCCCTGGCGTAGTGCTCGAGGAAGAGGATCCAGGTCACGGCCAGCCGGCGCTGCTCTTCTTCTTCGTCGAGCCGGCGCGCGGGTTCTGCACGCGGCGCCGCGGGCTCCGATCTGGCTTCGAGTTCCTTCGGCTCGGGTCGCCGCGGCACCTGAGAGCGCGCGCGCCGCAGTGCGTTCGAAGCGATCGTCCGCACCCAGACACGGAAGCTGTCCGGCCGCTCGTCGCGGAAGCGAGTGGAGTACTGGTAGACGTTCACGAACGTATCCTGCAGCACCTCAAGCGGATCGATTCCGCTGCGCCGCTGTCCCATCAGACGGCGCAGCCAGTCGACCACGGCTTCGGACGTGCGCTGGTAGAGGGTCTCGAAACATGCCGAATCGTGGGTGTCGCGAAACAGCGCCATCAGCGCCGTGTCGATCCGCTCGGAGCAGGTGGTCGGAGCCTCGCCCGGCCGACCCTCGAGCTCCACACCCCGGGAAAGCAGGGCACGGCGTAGGGGAGCCGGCAAAGTCGGGCCCGCGAGGGAGCGCGAATGACACCCAGGCACGACGCGGAGAATGGTGGCCATGGCGCAGGGAATGCAGAGCGCGTGCCGGAGTGAGCAGCAGGATCGAATGCCCGTCCTAAGATATTGCTATTGAGCTATTTATGACGTTTCTGGATCCTTGGGCAGGCCCCGGGAGAGGCTCCGGAGGCCTGAGAACCGGCACGATCTCGTAACCGATTTCTCGGTTTGGGGGCGATTTCGTAACACTTCCGGCCTCGGGACGAAGTCCCGCCTCGCGGCGCCCCGCTTCCACCCTACAATGCTCGCCCTAACGGCCCGTCGTCCTCCGGCCGATCAGGTTCCCGAATCGCATTGAATCCCGTTCCATTGTTTCTGTCCGTTGTCGGGACCTCCGACGTCGATCTGACTCAGCTCGAGTTCCATGCCCTGGCCGGGGCACTGGTTGCGCTGATCTTTTCTGCCGCCTTCGCCGCGCTCAGGCGTTCCTTGGCGCAGACGCCCGCCGGGCGGGTGCTCGAATCCGAGCCGAATCCAGCGCGGCGCGCCAAGTTGCGCGAGCGCCTGGAACGATCGCGTCAATTGACCACCTCGGCCAGCATGTTCGAGACTGCCAGTGCGGCGCTGTTCGCGACGCTGATCGTGCGCTGGTTCTCGGAGAGCCGGCAGGTGACCTGGGGAGTGACGCTCGCCTCGCTGGCGATCACGGTGCCCTGCCTGTGGATCTCGACCCAGGCCCTGGCCCAGGCTCTGGCGTCCAGCTGGGGCGACAGCATCGTCCGTCGCTTCCTGCCGGCCTTTCATTGGCTGCAGTGGCCGATCGCGGCACTGGCGCTCGGACTCGACGCAGTGCGCAGAGGCATGATCCGTCTGTTCGGGCAGGGCGCCGATCCGGAGGACGCGCGTGAGACTGTCGCGGGACTGCGCGAGGTCGTAGCCGACACCGAAGCTTCGGGTCCGCTGGATGCCACCGAGCGCGAACTGATCGGCAACATCATGGACGTGCGTGAAGTCGACGTCGCCGCGGTCATGACGCCGAGGACTTCGATCCAGGCGATCGACGTGGACACGCCCTTGGCGGAGGCGGCGCGGTTCGCTTCCGAATCCGGCTACACGCGTCTGCCTGTCTTCGAGGGCAAGCTCGACGCCGTGATCGGCACGATCTCGGCGCGCGACTTGATGACGGCACTCGTCAACACCAGCGCCACGGAGCTCTCGTTGCGCTCGCTCCTGCGGCCCGCGTACTTCGTGCCGGAGACCAAGCTCGTCTCGGAGCTGCTCAAGGAATTCCGGCGCGAAAAGATCAAGCTCGCCATCGTGCTCGATGAGTACGGCGGCACGGCGGGGCTGGTCACGCTGGGCGACGTGCTCGGCGAAATCGTCGGCGAATTGCGCGACGAGTCGGACGAAGAGGCGCCGAGCCCGCTGAAGCATCTGCCCGGGGGCGTGGTCGAGATCGACGCCGCGTTGCACGTCAGCGAAGTCAACGATTTGATCGAGCTCGACATCCCCGAGACCGCCGACTACGAGACGCTCGGTGGTTTCGTGCTGGCCGAGTTCGGCCGTTTTCCTTTGCGCGGGGAGTCCTTTGCGTATGGCGGCAGCGAGTTCCAGGTTTCGGAGGTCACGGACCGGCGCGTGTTGAGGGTGAGGGTCAGGAGCCTGGCTCCTTCCTGAACTGTTGCCGCCGTTCCAGTTCACAGCGCCGTTGCCGGCTCAGCTCGACGTGGCCGTGGCTTGCACAGCGCCGTTGGGTGGACGCAACAGTTTGGGAAGGAGCCTCCGTACTGGCGGGGTCACGCCTCCCTCCTGGCGCGAGACCAAAACCCCGTTGTGAACCGCGGTCCCCGCCAGTACGGTGCCAGGCACCATGCGCCGCATCGACCACGCACTGATCCTGCGACGCTTTCGCTTCGGCGAATCCTCGCTCGTCATCCACGTCGCGACGCGCAATCACGGCCGCGTCCATCTGCTGGCCAAGGGCGCCTATCGCCCAACGGCGCGTTACTACGCGGCACTCGACCTCTTCGACACCCTCGAATTGGACTGGCAAGAAACCCACGGCCGCGAGCTTGCGACCCTGCACGGCGCCACGATCACCAAACGCAGGCATCGAATCGCCCACGAGCTGGAGCGCTACCGCGCAGCGCTTACGGTTCTCGAACTCCTGGACAGCGGCATCCAGGAATCAGCGGTCAACGCTGAACTTTTCGTCCTCGGTGAGACGGCCCTAGACCGACTCCTCTTCCCGAGTCCTCCGCAGCGCGTCCTGGTTGAGTTCGAGCTAGGATTTCTACAGAATCTCGGGCTTGCCCCGGCACTGCTGGAGTGCGCTTCCTGCGCCGGTCCGGCGCCCGCGACGGGTGCGAGGGGCTCACGTCGGGCCGAGTTCTCGGCACAGTGCGGCGGTCGGCTGTGCGCCGGCTGCGCCGCGGAGGCGCGAGCGATCGGCCGGCGCGTTGGGACCCTGCCTGAATCAGTCTTGCTCGACGCCACGCGCCTGGCGCCTACCCTCGGCGTACCGCGCCAGGCAGGTGATGACTCCGAACTGAGCTCGAAGTCATTGCTGCACCTGCGCGACGCGGTCGCGCGTTTCCTCGAATACCAACTCCAGGGCAGACCTAAGAGCTACCGTACGTTCCTCTCCAGCCCACAACGCAACGCCCCACGATGATCGCTCGCGCACTGCTTCTTTTCTTCCTGTTGGTGGCTCCCGGCTGTGCGCTGCTCCACAGCTCGAGCTCCGCCGAAGACACAGCCGCCGCGGACAAGCTATTGACGCGCGCCGAGTCGGACCTGGCAGCGGGCAAGAATGAGCAGGCGCTCTCCGAACTGCGCGACGCGCGCGATTTGAGCTCGCTCTCGAGCGATCAAAAGAACCGAATCGATCTTTTGCTCGAACGCTGCGCGGAAGCGCGCATCGGCGAACTCTCCAAGGCCGGCAGCGACCCCGACGAGATGGAAGAGCTGTTCGACCTCAACCTGCCCCGGCAGATCGCGATCACCGCGGGTGTGCGCACAGCGAAGTTGATGCTCGATCAGGGCGAGCCGATTGACGCCTACTCGATGATCAAGAAGGTCGACACGCGCTATCCACCGGCCGGCACACATCATGAACGCGTGCTTGCCGGAGACATCCTGTTCGAAGCGGGCATGAAACTGGCGGAGTCGCACTTCTCGATCCTCGGCCTGTTCAGCGATCAGGACGACGCCAAAGCGATCCTCGAATATCTAGTGCAAAACTATCCGAAGGAGCAGCGCTGCGACCAAGCCTACCGCCGCCTGGCCAAGCTCTACGAAGGCGATCGCCTGTGGTCGACCTCAATCGAACGCTATCAGGACCTG
>JANMRV010000715.1:0-7487 GCA_031388685.1 Planctomycetota bacterium | reverse complement strand
GAGGCGACCGCGCGTGCATCGCAAAGGCGGAATCGGCCGAGCGCGTTTCCGAAAGGGCGGATATTCTTGGTGGTTTCCGCTGCCCTCCCCCATTCGAATCGGCCCCCAAATGATCCACCTTCGCGGCTCCTCGCTCATCGTCCTCGCCGCCGGCGTGACCACGCTCAGTGCTGAACTTTGCGCGCAAACCACGCAACGCTGCAGCACGTCCTCCAACGGAGTGCAGGCCAACAAGGAAAGCAGCGTGCTCAACTTCCGCGGCCCCCATCCCAGCGCGGACGGCCGGTTCGTGACCTTCTACAGCAAGGCCTCGAATCTGGTCTTGGGCGACACCAACAACGCGTTCGACGTGTTCGTGAAAGACACGGTCTTGGACGTCACGACGCGCGTCAGCGTGGCCACAGGCGGCGGCGAGGCTGACGGCGAAAGCCGCGACCCGCGCATTTCTCCCGACGGCCGCTTCGTCGTCTTCGGCAGTTTTTCGCGCACGATCGTCGTGCCGCACTTCGCGTCGAATCAGGACATCTTCGTCCACGACCGCGCGCTCGGCACGACCGTGATCGTCAGCGTGCCCTCCGCCGGCGGACAGGCGAATCAGAACTGCTCGCACGCGGACATCAGCGACGACGGCCGCTGGGTCGTCTTCGCCAGCACGGCAACGAATGTCGTGCCGGGCGACAGCAATCAGGTGAGCGACATCTTCCTGCGCGACGTGCAGCTCGGCGTGATCACGCGCCTTTCGCTCGCGCTGAACGGCGGTCAATCCAACCTCGAGAGCCGATATCCGGATCTTTCGGGCGACGGCGCTGTGTGCGCGTTCGAGAGCATGGCGACCAACCTCGTGGCGGCGGACACGAATCCCGCCAGCGATGTCTTCCTGCGCGACCTCAACACGGGTGTCACCGAACTCGTGAGTCTGTCGTCCGCGGGCACGCAAGGCAGCGGCGGCAGTTTCGCCCCATGCCTTTCGCACGACGGCCGCTTCGTCGCGTTCCAGAGCTCCGCGGCCGATTTGGTGATCGGCGACAACAATGCGGTCACCGACATCTTCGTTCGCGATCGTCTGCGCGGCACACTCGTACGCGCCAGTGTCGACAGCAGCGGAGCCGAAGCGCTCGGACTCAGCGACGACGCCTCGATCAGCGCCGACGGCCGCTGGGTCGTGTTCGCCAGCACGGCGGAGAATCTGATTTCGGGCGACAACAACTTCGTGTCCGACGTCTTCCGGCGCGACCTCCTGCAGGGCCGCACCGAGCGCATGAGCGAGCCCGCGCCTTCCGGTCAGGCCAACGCGGCTGCATTGCTTGCCTCGGTCAGCGCCAACGGCACCCACGTCGCTTTCGCGAGCACGGCTTCGAACCTCGTACCCGGCGACACCAACGCGAAGATGGACGCTTTCCTGCGCACGCCGCTCGCCGGCGCGGCGAGTTACTGCACGGCCAAGATCAACTCCCTGGGTTGCACCCCGGCGATCGTTTCCAGCGGCATTTCGAGCGCTTCCGCGGCTTCGGGCTTCGCGATCAGCGCGGCGAGCGTGCTCAACAACAAACCCGGTCTCTTGCTCTACGGCCTCAAGGGTCCGAGCGCGCAGGCCTTCCAGGGCGGGCTGTTGTGCATCGCATCGCCGCTGCATCGCGCTCCGGCGGTCAATTCAGGCGGCACACCCGCCACGCTCGACTGCTCGGGCCTGCTCTCGATCGACATGAATGCCTTCGCGGCGGGCGCGCTCGGCGGCAGCCCCGGGCCGGAACTCTCCGTGCCCGGCAGCTTCGTCAACTGCCAGTGGTGGAGCCGCGACAACGGCTTCGCCGCGCCGTTGAACACATCGCTCTCGGACGGACTGGGCTACATCGTCGGGAACTGAGCGCGCGCCGCGGCGTGCGCGCGGGAACGCGCCGGGTCCGGGTCATCGACGTGTTTCCGCCTGCCCGGTCAGGCGGACGCTTTGCTCCCCGGCGCCCGGTGCTACCCTGGCGACCTGGTGATGCGTCGGGACTCGGCCCCAGCCAATGTCCGCGCTCCCCTCCCAAGGCCCCATCGTCCCTTTCGCAAGCCCCATGCCCATGCACCTCTCCACGCACAACTGGATGCGCGCCGAACCGCTCGAGATCACATTGAAGCGCATCAAGCGCCTCGGCTTCGAGAGCATCGAGATCAGCGGCGAGCCCAAGCAATATCCGCCCAAGGAATGCCGCCCGCTCCTGAAGCAGCACGGCATCCGTTGTTGGGGCGCAGTCACGCTGACGCTCGGCGATCGCAACCTGGCCGCCAAGGATCCCAAGCAGCGCGCCGCGACCGTCGAGTACATGAAGTCGGTCGTGAACATGGTCAAGGAACTCGAAGGCACGGAAATCACGATCGTGCCGGCGACTGTCGGCAAGGTCGTGCCCGACGGGACGCCTGAGGAAGAATGGGCCTGGGTCGTCGCCGGCCTGCAGGAGATTTATGCGCTGACCGAAAAGAGCGGCGTGCGCATCGCGCTCGAACCGCTCAACCGCTTCGAGACGTATTTCCTCAATCGCGCCGATCAAGCCATGGCCTTGGCGAAGGCCGTCGGCCCGAACTGCGGCGTGTGCATCGATGTGTTCCACATGAACATCGAAGAGAAGGACTTGCATGCGGCGATCCGCACGGCCGCGCCGCGGCTCACGGACGTGCACGTGGCCGAAAACAATCGCATGGCGCCGGGCATGGGCGCGATCGACTGGAAGAAGTTCGTCGCGACGTTGAACGAGTGCGGCTACAAGGGCGCGCTGACCATGGAAGCGGTCGCGCCGGTCGATCGCACGCCGATGGCGCCCTGGCCCAATCAAGTCGAGAAGAATCCGGTCGACATCTCGCCCGAGCAACTCAAGTTCATCCAGGACCACGGCTCGAGCCTGTTGTCCGAGGAGTTCTACACGATGCTGTACGAAACGGCCTCGCGCACACTCCTGCCGTTGATTCGCTAGCTCGCGCGTGAAAATCCAGAGCGTCGAAGCGAACTGGCTGCACGTTCCGCTGCCGGTCGAAAAACAGCATCGCTCGGACTTCGGGCGCATCACGGCCTTTGACGGCGTGCTCGTCACTGTGCGCACCGAGGACGGAGCGATCGGCTACGGCGAGGCCAAACCCGCCGTCGGCAGCGCAGGCAATGGCGCGGCGATCGCGACGATCGTGACCCAGGAACTCGCGCCGCTGCTCGTCGGCCAAGACGCTTCACAGATCGGCGCCTTGTGGCAGCGCATGCTCAACGGCTCGCGCGCGGCATTGGCCATGCGCGCGGGCAGAGCCATGCCGATCCTCGGTCGGCGCGGTGTGCACCAGTCCGCCATTGCCGGCGTCGATCTCGCGCTGTGGGACCTGCTCGGCAAGGCCCACGATTGTTCCGTGCTGGCCCTGGTCGGCGGCGCATGCCGGCCGTCGATTCCTGCTTACGCCAGCGGCGGCTGGGCGAACGCGGAGGGGTTGGGCGAAGAACTCGGCCGCTACGTCGAGCAGGGCTTTCGCGCCCTGAAAATGCGCTTCGGCGCCATGGACGGCGGAGTGCGCGCAAGTCTGGCGCGCGTGCGCGCGGCGCGCACGGCGCTCGGGCCGAAGATCGAATTGATGGTCGACGCCCACGGCACGCTGAACGTCGCCGAAGCACGGCGCTTCTTGGCGGCGGCGGCGGAACTCGATCTGCGCTTCGTCGAAGAGCCGGTCGCTTCGGACGACCGCGCGGGATTGGCCGAAGTTCGCCGCACGGCTTCGCTGCCGATCGCCGCGGGCGAGAGCGAGACTTCGTGTTTCGATTTCGCTGAACTGCTCGAATTGCGCGCGATCGATGTGCTGCAACCGGATCTTGGGATCGCGGGCGGATTCAGCGAAGGCCTGCGCATCGCCGCCTTGGCCTGGGCCCATCGCCTGGAACTTGCGCCCCATTGCTGGGGCTCGGCGATTTCATTCCAGGCCGCGCGCACACTGGCGCTGTGCAGCCCCGCGGGAACTTTCGTCGAAGTTCCGATGGGCGGCGCGCCGCTCTTGCGCGAAATGGCGAACATCGACCTTGGCCTGCACGACGGCGCGCTGCTCGCGCCTGAAGGTCCCGGCTGGGGCGTCGAACCCGACCCCGCTTTCGTGAAACGCTTTACGCAAAGCTAAGGCATTCCAATGTCCGCCGACGCTCACATCCAACACGTCAACGTCAACGTCGACAACCTTGCCACGGCCGTGATTTTCTATCGCGACGTGCTCGGTTTGCCGCTCGATCCGACGCCTGATCAGGGCTTCGAATCGCAGTTCTTCCGCATCAACGCGCGCCAGCAGATCCATATGAATGTGATCACGGACGCGCGCCCGTTCCGCGGACACTTTTGCATCGAAGTGCCCGACTTCATGGGCGTGTTCGAGCGCGCCAAGGCGGCCGGCGCGATCGACCTCAAGCCCTGGGGACGCGTGCGCGCGCTGCCCAGCGGCAAGATGCAGATGTTCGTGCGCGATCCGCACGGCAACCTGGTCGAGATCGCAAGCTTTGCCGGCGCCACGATCGATGCGGCGCTGTTCAAGGACGAACTCGTCGAGCCCGAGCGCGGCGTCTATCGCATGGCGCCGGGCGCCAGCGTCGGCCGGCACGAAACGAAGTGAGCGCGTCGCGATGATCTTGTTGCTCGAAAGCCTGCATGCAGAGGCCGAAGCGCTGCTCGCGACCGCAGGGACCGTGCTGCGCGCAGCCGATCCGAACGAGCCGCCGGCCGATCTTGCAGGGGTGCGCGCGATCCTGACGCGCGGCCGCGGGCGCATCGGTGAGGCGCTGCTCGTGCGCTGTCCTGCACTGAAAGTCATCGCTCGCGCCGGCGCGGGGCTCGACAACCTCGACACGCAAGCGGCGGCGCGGCGCAAGATTCCGGTGATCTTCGCGCCCGGTGCGAACACGAACACGGTGGCCGAGCACACAATGGCGCTGATGCTCGACCTAGCGCGCGGGATCAGCCGCGATGCCCGCAGCGTCGCGGCGGGCCGCTGGGAGGATCGCGCGCGCTATCGCGGAGACGAGCTTGGCGGACTGACCCTGGGCATCGTCGGTTTCGGAAGCATTGGCCGACGCGTGGCTATGCTCGCCATGGCCTTCGACATGCGCGTGGTCGTGGCCGCGCATCCCACTAGGACGGAGGATGGAAGCGGTCCGACGCGCATGGCCCTGCGCGACCTGCTGGCCACATCCGACATCGTCAGCCTGCACGTGCCGCTGACGAATGCGACGCGCAACATGCTCGGCGGCGCGGAGTTCGCCGCGATGAAACGCGGCGCTTTGCTGATCAATACGGCGCGCGGTGCGCTGATCGACATGCCTGCGCTGCGCGCGGCGCTAGCTTCCGGCGCGCTGGGCGGATTCGGCGCCGACGTGCTCGATGTCGAGCCGCCGGCCGCCGATGAAGCGCTGCTAGGCATGGAAAACGTGCTGCTCACTCCGCACGTCGCCTCGTTGACCGCCGCGACCTATCGCACGCTGTGCTGCACGACCGCCGAAAACGTCGTGCGCGTGTTGCGCGGCGAAACGCCGCAGCCGCGCAGCGTGTTCCGCGGCGTCTGAGGCAAGCCCCGGCGCGCGGACGGCTACGATTTCGGCTCGGTCTTCGCCTTGTAGGTCGTCTTGCCCGTGAAGTTGAGCACCTGCTCGATCTCGTGTTTGCCTTCCGGCGTGTCGATCGAGCGCTGCTGGGTTTGGGTCATCTCGGTCGAGCCGCTGAGCGAAGCCGAACGGGCGAAGCCGCCGGCGGTATCCCAGAGAATCTCGCCTTCGAGTTTGTAACTCAACTCGATCGTGGTCTTGATCATGCCGGCCTTGCCGCCGTCCTCTTCGTCGCTTGCGTGCTGCGTCAGCTCCGCGTTCAGAGCGATCACGGCGACCTTCACGCCATCCTCTTCGCGCGTGCCGCGATACGTGGCCGTGCCCTTGCCCTCAAGGCTCTTGTCCAGGCGGCCTTCGCGCTGCCTGCCCGTCTCCGGGTCCTCGCCCTTGGTCTTGCGCGATAGCGGCCCCAAGGGGCGCAGGAAGTTCAAGAAACTCTCCGCCTCCAAGTCCCAGGTGTCGTCGGCCGAGACTTCTTTTCCAGGCAGAAACGCGCCGAACTCGAGTTCAGCCTTCAAGCACTCGAGCAGTGCCTCGTCGGCCGTTTCCTCCCCGGCCCACTTCGCGCTCCACGACGAATCGTCGCGCTCGAAGACGACGCTCTTGCCCTCCAGATCGCTGGTGAGTTCAGCTTTGTCCTCGCGTTCGTCCTGCTCGGGCGGCTTGACCGTCTGAACGCGAGTGCCCACGATCTTCGTGAAACTGCGCACGAGCTTCTTGGGCCGGCCGCCTTCCACGGATTCGATCATGTCGCTGAATTCGCAGCTGTTTTCCTGGGCGACCGAAAGCTCCATGGCGGGACCGGTGTCCTGATCCGTGCCGTCGACCTTGACGCAAACCGATTGGAGTTCCAACCGGCCGACGGACTCGAAGCTGCGCACGAGCGTCGTGCCTTTGGTCACACGCCAGGTCAGGGCGTCGTCGCTGGAAACAGTGGCGAGCAGACCGAGGAAGGAAGCGAACAGCAGCGATCGGTTCATGGGAGTTGGCTCGAGTGAGGCGGCGGCGTTTCGACGTTCAGAATTTGGCCTGCGGAAAGTGCTTGCGAATGATCGTTTCGAGTTTGCCCGCTTCATCGGGCGCGTAGAGCCGGCGCTGCGCGCGACGGCGCACGGCATCGAGGACTTCGAGCCAGTCGTCGAGCAGCGGTTTTTCCATGACCTGCCAGTCGTCGTGCCGGCCGGGCCGCGAGAAAAAATCCCAACGCGTGCCGACCTGATGGGCGTAGACCTGCAGTTTTTCGCCTTCGGCGTCGGTGCGAACCCAGGAAATGTCGGCTCTGGCCATGGAGAAGGGATCAGCCGCGCGAATCCGGCGGCGGGAGTTGCCCGCACGCGATTGCAGCAACAGGCGGCGTGTACCCGGCCATCTTAGCGGCCCTTCCGCCTGCGAGCACTCTCGCGCGATCTGGTAAATACAGTCCGGCCGAGATTGCCTGGAGAAACCATGAAAGCCGCACGAGCCGTTGGTCGCCAAAGCCTCTCCGAACTGCGCGCCGCCTATCGCGCCACGGACTACGTGGTTTTCGAGCCGCGCCTGGTGATCAGGATTGACCAAAAATCCTCGCGGCTCGAGCGCCTGCTTCGCAGCCGCGGCGCGAGCGAGTGGGCTTTCGTCTCGGCTTGCAATCCGCTCTCCGTCCCGACGGGCGCTGCGCGCAATCGCGCGCAGCACAGGCGACTTGCGCGTCAACTTCGTGCAGCAGGCTTCGAGGCGCTGGAGGGCGAAGGTCGTCCACGCAACAAGCGCTGGAACCCTGAACCCAGTTTCCTGGTGCTCGGCGTGGGCCGAACGGAGGCCGTGCGCATCGCGCGGCAGTACGATCAGATGGCGATCGTCGTCGGGAAACTGGGCGGGCCCGCGAAGCTGTACGGAGTCAGGTACTTCTCCACCCTAC
>JANMRV010000711.1:0-10703 GCA_031388685.1 Planctomycetota bacterium | reverse complement strand
GTAGGGTGGAGAAGTACCTGACTCCGTACCTATCGCAACCCGTATCGATCGAGTTTCTTGTACAGGTGACTGCGCTGCATGCCGAGTTCCTCGGCGGTGCGCTTCACGTTGCCGCCGTTTTTCGCGAGCCGCAATTGGATGAAAAGCGCCTCGCTCTTGTCCTTGAACTCTTCGAAGGTCTGCGCCTGGAACGGATCGCTTGCGCCGCCGAGGGCCGCGCCGGAGTGGGCGAACAGTCCGACACCGTTCCCAGCGATCGGTTCCAGATCGGCGCGCGTGATCACGCTGGTCGGCGCCAGCGCACAGCCGCCCTCGATCAGATTGCGCAGCTGCCGCACGTTGCCCGGATATTCGAGGCCGCGCAGGAATTCGAGCGCGTCTTGGGCCAGTTCGTACGGCGTGCGTCCCTGTCGCGCGGCGACATCGGCCAGAAAATACTCGGCGAGCGCCGGCAAATCTTCCATGCGCTCGCGCAGCGGCGGAACGCGCAGCGGCACGACGTTCAGGCGATAGAAGAGGTCCATGCGAAATGCCTTGGCCTCGATCGCCGCCGCCAGATCGGAGTTGGTGGCGGCGAGCACGCGCAGGTCGATCGCGCTGGATTGGTTTCCGCCGACGCGCGTGATTTCGCGCGCTTCCAGTGCGCGCAAGACCTTGGCCTGGGCCGCGAGCGGCATGTCGCCGATCTCGTCGAGGAAAAGCGTGCCGCCGTGGGCCGCTTCGAAGTGTCCCACACGCCGCTCGTGCGCTCCGGTGAACGAGCCTTTCTCGTGGCCGAACAACTCGGACTCGATCAATTCGCCTGGGATCGCCGCGCAGTTCACGGTCACGAAGGGACCGCCGGCGCGCGGACTCGAAAGGTGCAGCGCGCGCGCGACGACTTCCTTGCCTGTGCCGTTCTCGCCTGTGATCAAGACCGAAGCGTCCGAGGCCGCGACGCGCGCGATCTGTTCGCGCAAGGCAACGATCGCAGGACTTCTTCCGACCAGTTGCCAGCGCAGTCCGAGCTGTCGGCGCAGCGCATTGTTTTCGCTCGAAAGCCGGCGCACGCGCAAAGCGTTGTCGATGCTGACCAGCAGCCGATTCGTGTCGAGTGGCTTCTCGAGGAAGTCGGCCGCCCCGCGCTTGACCGCGTCCACGGCGACGGCGAGTTCCGAGTGGCCGGAGATCATGATCAGCGGTGGCCGCGACGGCCGCCTTTCCAGCGCGCCCAGGAATTCCAGTCCGGTCATGCGCGGCATCTTCACGTCGCAGAGCACGACGCCGATGCGCCGGCCCGCCGCCTCTTCGCGATCGAGGCGCGCGAGGCCCTCGAGGCCGTCCTTCGCCGTCCAGACTTCGTAGCCCTCGTACTTGAGCATCAACTCGAGCGATTGGCGGATGTCGCCCTCGTCGTCGATGACCAGAATGTTGACGCGAGCTTCTGCGGCACTGTCGGACGGCATGGCCGCATCGTGCCAGTCCGGCGCGGTGTCTGCCAGCCTCGCCAGCTGGGACCGCACACCGTACCCTTTGCGTTCGCATGACCGCCTACAGCGACCAAGACTTGGAGCGCATGCTCGCCGACCTCGAGTCGGACCTTGCGGAGCGCAAGCAGACTTTCAAGGGCGACGCGCCAACCAAGGCGCGTGAGGCCGTTTGCGCGTTTGCCAACGATCTACAGAACCGCGGCCAACCGGGCGTGATCATTTTCGGCGCATGCGACGACGGCAGTCCGTCGAATTTGGCCGTGACGGATGATCTGTTGCTAGCGCTCGCGGACCTCGAGGCAGATGGCAACATCGTTCCACCGCCCACGCTGAGCGTGACGAAGCCTGTGCTGCGCGGCAAGGACATGGCTGTTGTGACCGTTTGGCCCGCGGATTCTCCACCGGTTCGATTCAAGGGCCGAATCTTTGTCCGCGTCGGACCGCGAAGGGGCCTCGCTTCGGCGCAGGACGAGCGGATCTTGAACGAGAAGCGGCGGCACGGGGATCGTCCCTTTGACGTTCGGCCTGTGCTCGCCGCCGCCTTGACCGACTTGGATCGGCGCCGATTCGAGGACGAGTACCTGCCCGCGGCGTTTGACCCCGACGTTCTCGCCGCCAACGAGCGAAGTTACGAACAACGCCTCGCCGCGACCAAAATGGTCGTCGCCGCCGACATTCCCACACCCAGCGTGTTGGGCATCCTTGTGCTGGGCACTCGAACACGCGACTTCATTCCAGGCGCGTACGTGCAGTTCTTGCGCATTGCCGGTCGCGACCTAGCCGATCCGGTCACGGACGAGCAATTGATCGACGGCGCCGTGGCCGACGTGCTCCGTCGAATCGATGAGAAACTGAATTCGCACAACCGCACCGCGGTGGATTTCACCAGCCAGCCGAAGGAGCGGCGCACCTCGCTCTATCCGAAGCCGGCGCTCCAACAGCTCGTGCGCAATGCGATCTTGCACCGCAGCTACGAAGCGACCAACGCTCCGACACGCGTGACCTGGTACGACGACCGCATCGAGATCATGAGCCCCGGGGGACCCTACGGGGCAGTGACCAGCGAGAATTTTGGCCGGCCCGGCGTCAGCGACTACCGCAATCCCAGTCTCGCAGAAGCGCTGCGCGTACTCGGGTTCGTACAGAGATTTGGAGTCGGCATCGCCACGGCGCGCAGGGAGCTGCAAGCGAACGGCAACCCAGCGCCGGAATTCGAAGTCAGTCCGTCGCATGTTCGCGTCACGCTGCGGCCGGCAAGCTGAGCATCGTGGGCTCCGTCAACGACGGGAGTGGGCAGGTCTGGATCTGAGTCCCTGAACAGATTCTTGGAGGCGACTCGCACGACCGTCGCGCGCTGCGGCGCCCAGTTCCAGGAGACGATCGAACTGCGCGACGCACCAATGGGTAGGGACCCGAGTCCTGGACCTGGCGCCACGGAATCCAGCACCTTCCTCGCCAGTATTCGGCAGCGGCTTTGCCGTGGATGGCGCAGTGGGGACCTGATTCATAGCTTTGTTCGCATGGATCGCATATTGAAGCGCTTGCTGGCCCGAAAAGCGGTGGTGGCCGGCGTGCTGTCGGGCACCTCCGCGGACGGCATCGATGTCGCGTTGACGGGATTTCCGTCGGCGACGCGCGACGACGTCGGAGCGCCGAGTCTGCTCGCATTCGCCACCCTTGCGTTCCCAGCGGATCTGCGCGAGCGCGTGCGCGCCGTGCTCGACGGGCGAGCGACGGGCCTGGCGGAGACCGCGCTGCTTTCGCGCGATCTCGGGCGCGCCTTCGGTGCGGCGGCGCGCGAACTCGCGGAACGACATTCACTCGAACTCGACCTCGTGGCGAGCCACGGTCAGACGGTCTGGCACCACGACGGCAGAGAACCCTCCGGGCCCGCGACGTTGCAACTCGGCGACGGCGACTTCGTGGCCGAAGCGAGCGGCGCCGCGGTGGTCAGCGACTTCCGCCAACGCGACATTGCCGCGGGTGGCGAGGGCGCGCCGATTTCCGGCCTTGCCGATGACGCCGTGTTCGCCGGCCTGCCGCGGCCTGCCGCGATCCTGAATCTCGGCGGCTTGGCGAACTTGACGATCCTGCGCGCGGGACGCGAAGTCGAGAGCTACGACACGGGGCCGGCCAACAGTCTGCTCGACGGGCTTGCGCGCCGATTCCTCGGCCGCGCCTTCGATGAGGACGGCAAAGTGGCGGCGAGCGGATGCTCCAGCGAAGTTCTCATCGGCGAACTTTTGTCGCATCCCTTCCTGCAACGTTCACCGCCCAAGAGCACGGGCCGCGACACGTTCGGCGAGGACTACGTCTCATCGGTCGTGGCGCGCGCGCGCGAGCTCGGCGTGCTCGCGGACGACGCGGCGCCGCAGGATCTGCTGGCCAGCGCGGCCGAATTCGTAGCGCAGAGCGCGGCCCTGGCCCTCGAACGATTCAGCGATCGAGTCGATTGGCTGGTCGTGTGCGGCGGCGGCGTGCATCACGCGCGGCTCATTGACGCACTCGCACTGCACTCGCGCGCACCCGTGGCTTCGAGCGCTGACTTCGGCGTCGATCCCGACGCGCGCGAGGCGCTGGTCTTCGCCGTGCTCGGCGCGCGCTTCGTGCTCGGCCGGCCCGTGACCCGCGCGGGCGCCACCGGTGCGCGGCCTGGCCGCGTGCTCGGAAAGTTCAGTCCGGCTCCACCTCGCGAATGATCGGCGTGCGACACGGACGCGGGGAACCGTACGATGTTGCGATGCCTGTGGATTCGAATCGGGAACTCGAACTGGACATCGGCGCGGTGCTCGTGCCCGAGGTGCGCGTCGCCGGCACGATCACTTCGCCGAGCGAGATCCTTCCGGATCCGGAATACGTGCGCCGCTTCCCGCCCGCGGGGGTCGTCGCGTTTGGACGCACGCCGGCGGGCGCCGTGTCGCCGGTCAAATTGCTGCGCGCCCTGCGCGCGAGTGTCGCCGCCCATGGCGATCCCGAGCCGTTCGCCTGCTGCGACCTCGAACAAGGCGCCGGGCTGCACTTGCCCGAAGGCACGCGCCTGCCGCCGGCTCTGGCGCTGGCCGCCGCGGCGCTCGGTGCGCGCACGCCGGCGGCGGGAATCGCGCTGCTGCGCGCGGCCGGCGAATTGACGGCCCGCGAAGCGCGCTCCTTGGGCATCGAACTGGTGCTAGCGCCGGTCGCCGATGTGAACACCGCGCGCGACAATCCGATCATCGCCGTGCGCAGTTTCGGCGACGATCCCAAACGCGCCGGACGCATGGCGCGCGCCTGGCTCGAGGGTCTGCGCGCCGGTGGCGCGGCGGGTTGCGCCAAACACTTTCCAGGCCACGGCGACACTTCGCAGGACAGTCACATCGAGCTCGCGCGCGTGTCGCGCGACGAAGCCGGACTGCGCGAGATCGAACTCGTGCCGTTTCTCGAACTGTGTCACGCCGGGGTCGAGACCGTGATGGTCGGACACCTCGACGTGCCGGCGCTGACCGGCGAACACGGCCTGCCGGCGACACTTTCGCCGCGCGCGATCACGGGCGTGTTGCGCGGCGAGTTGGGCTTTCGCGGAGCCGTTCTCAGCGACGCCATGAACATGGGCGCGCTCGCCAAGGAGCCGCGCCGCTATGCGCGCGCCCTCGAGGCGGGTTGCGACGGCTTGTTGTGTCCGCACGATCCGCTCGCCGCGGCGACGGAACTGCTCGACTCGATCGCCGACGGCTCGCTCAGCCGCGAGCGGCTGGCCACGGCGGCGCGGACGATGCGCGCGCTGCGCGACGAACTGCGCGGCAAGGCGCTCGCCCCGCGTCCGCTGCATGCGCCGGTGGGAGAACATTCTCCGACCGAGGCCCGCGCGAGCTTCGCGACGGATCTTGGAGCCGCCGCGCTGGTCGAGTCGCCCGCGCGCTGGCCCTGGAAGCGCGGAAAGCCCTGCGAGGTCGGCCTTTCGGAACCCGAAACACCCTCCGCGGAAGCCCGGCGCCAGATTTCATTATTGAGGGAAGCCCTGGCCCAGGATTCGACTCCCGCGGGCGTCGTCCTGCCGGTGGTTTGCGAAGTTCGCGCCTTCCATGGCGGCTACGGCCTCAGGGAGAGCGAAACCGGGCGCCTTCTGGAGCGCGTGGCCGAATTGCGCCGCCTGGGCTGGCCTGTTGGCCTGATCTGGTTCGGTTCGCCTCAAACTCTGCCCAAAAGCCTCTGGGAGGATCCCGAATTGGCCATCGTGCTCGCCCACGCGCCGACGCCGCCGATGTTCGCCGCCGTCCGCGGCTGGCTCGAGGGTCGCATGCAGGCGGGCGGTAGCCTTCCGGCCAGCCTGGGATAGAAGCGCTCGGTGTCAGCACGCTTGCGAGCCGCGGCGTTCTTGACCCCCAAGGTCGCCCCGCTATCATCTCCGAACCTTTTGCGGCGCGAGCCCGCCCCCGCGGGCTGTCGGCGCCTGGTTCCGCGTTCCTCGAACACCGCTGGTGTCCACCCGGAGCGCGCGAATCCCAAGCGCCCCATCCCATCCGTTCCCTTAGATTCGCCCCACGAGAGTCTTCCAAGGTCCCACGCGCCTTGGGTCGCTCAACCCCACCTTCGCCTCCACCTCTTTATGAGGAAAGCAGTCATGACTGGATCTCCCCGCACACTCGGCCTCGTTCTGGCGCTCGCCACTTTCACTGCGCCCACGCTGGCCAACGCGGTTTCGACCCCGTTCGCCCTGACCGCCTTCAATTGGAGCAAGGCCGACGACGTCGAAGACCTGTTCAAGCAGGGAGTCGCGTTGCTGAAGGATCACAAGGACGCTGAAGCGCTCAAAGCGTTCCAGATGGTCCTGGCCAAGGATCCGACCCACGAGCAGGCCTACCAATTGTGGAAGACCACGGATCACCAGGTCTGGTTGGACATCCTGACCAAGCAGGGTGACTTCGAACTCGTCGCCAAACGTCTGATGGGCCTGGCCGAGATGGGCCGCGCCGAGCGCAAGAACGACGGCGAGGCGATCAAGAAAGTGCTCGAGGGCGTGCGCTCCGAGAGTTCGCTGACCTCGCGCAAGGCGCGCAACACACTGGCCGCGGAGCACGGCGAATACGCGGTGCCCTACATGCTTCCGACGCTGGAGGACCAGGGCAGCGACGATCGCCGCGTGCTGTACATGCACACCTTGACCGAGATGGATCGCGACGTCGTGATCCCGCTGATCGAGGCCTTGAACAGTCCGAACGCATTCCTGCGCCGCAATGTCGCGTTGACCCTCGGCCGCATCGGCGACCCGCGCGCCGCCGGCATGCTCGCCCATCTCGCCAAGAACGACAGCGATGGTGGCACGCGCAGCGCCGCGGAAGCCGCGCTGGCCAAGTGCGCTAGTTCCGGCGACGCGCTGACCGACTTCCTGAAGAGCGGCGAAGCCTATGCGCTGCGTCACGACAGCGTGCTCGCCGCGCACCAGTACTCCGACGTCGTCTGGAACTGGACCGACAAGGGCCTGGCCGCGACGCCGGTCGCCCGCGCGATCTACGGCGATGAACTTTCGAAGAAGAATTTCGGTCGCGCGCTCGCGGTCGATCCGTCCTCGATTGCCGCCCGCGCCGGACTGGCGCGCGGCTTCGCTGCTGAAGGTGCCAAGCTCGCGGCCATGCAGGCTGCCGGCACGGACATCACGGCCATGGCTTCGATCATGGACGCCGACACGCTCGGCCTTGGACTGATCGGCGCCGACGCGATCGATGCCGCTCTCTCCAGCGCAGTCGAGAATTCGGACACCACCGCCGGTCCCGCGCTGATCCGCGCCCTGGCCGCGACGCCGGGTGCTCCGACCGCCGGCCTGACCGCGGCGCTTGCCTCCAAGGACGGCGCGATGCGCTCCGAGGCTGCCGTGGCTCTCGGGCAACAGTCCGTGCGCGCGCGCACGGCCGCTGATCCCCAGGTCGTCGCGATGCTCGGCGAGGCGGTCGGCCGCGAGGTTGTGCGCACGGTCTTCGTCATCGAAGCCAACGCCGATGTTCGCAATGCCGCCCAGGCCCAGGTTGAAAAGCTCGGCTTCGCTTCGATGAGCGCCGAGCGCGGCGCGAACGCGATCGCGTTGCTGCACCGCGTTCCGGGTGTCGATGCCCTGATCATCTCGGACACGCTCCCGGACCTGACCACGTTCCAAGTCATCGACGACCTGCGCGCGGAAGCTCGCTTCGAGAAAACGCCGATCTTCCTGCTCGCGGCCAACGTCGAGAGCGCGAAGGAACTCTATGGCGACAAGGTCACTGGGGTGATCGCCTCCAACGGCGGCGAGCTTGCTGCGCTCAGCGAAGCCGTCGGCGGGCTGACCGGTGACCGTGCGATCGCCGATCGCCTGGCCGCAGATGCCGCGACGACGCTCGGCGCGATCGCCGGGGCGGGAGTAGACATCTCCGCCGCCGTTCCCGGACTGGTTTCGACGCTGGCCAACCGCGAGGACGCGGTCAGCACTGCCTCGATGACGACGATCGGGATGGTCGGAGACAGCAGCCACGTGTCGTCTCTGGTCGCAGTGCTTGGTGATGCCAAGCGCTCCGACGCGGCGCGCACGTCGGCCGCCAATGCACTGGCCGGTATCTTCTCGCGTGGCGCGAACGCGTCGGCGGAAGATCTGACGGCGATCAGCGCCACACTGAAATCGGACGCCGCTGCTGGCGTGCGCGCAAGTGCCGCGCGCGCCCTGGGTGCGATGAACCTGCAGCCGGACGTGCGCGCGACCATGCTGCACGGTCTGCGAATGACGAAGGCCCAAGGCTAGTCGAACCCTGCCGGGGTATGCTTCCGACGCCGGATGCGCAGCTGCGCGTCCGGCCCGGTGCTCGAACAAAGCGAGCCGGAGTAGCTCAACGGTAGAGCACCGCTTTCGTAAAGCGGGGGTTACGGGTTCAAATCCCGTCTCTGGCTCCATTTCACGACGTCGAACGCGGGTCGTTCGGCGGCGATGGCGCGCGGCGCAGGCTGCGACGGTGGACTTGGCTGGGCACGCGGCAGTGTGCGCGGCGGAGGCGACGAGTGGGATTGGCGACTGTGGGGCGATCGTCGGTGCGTTGCTCGTTGGTACGGTGCCAGGCAGCGCGAGTTCGGCGCAGCGCGGCGAGCGCGGATGCGCTACTCTCGCCGGCCAGTCTTTCGTGATGCCCGCGTGCCACGCAGCGTTCTTGCGTCGCGCCGAACGAACACGAGCCCAACACTTCGGAGGTCCCATGCAGCGCAATGAATCCGACCGTGAACCGCAGTTGAACAAGAGCCGACGCGAGTGGCTGGCCATGACCGCCGCGCTTGCGGGAGCCGGCCTGCTCGCGAATTCCTCCTGCGCCGCCTCGACGAATCTGGCCGCGCAACAGAAGCGCCGCTCGCGGCCGCACCCCAAGCCCGACGAAGTGATTCGCATGGGTGTGATCGGCATCGGTGCGCCGAGCACGCCGGCCATGGGCTTCGGCCACGTGCAACGCATCTGCGCATTGGCCAAGGAGGGCAAGGAGAAGGTCCAGATCGTCGCGATCTGCGACGTCGCCGAACCCTACATGCAGCGCGGCGTGGAGCATTGCTCGAAGGAGCAGGGCATCGAAGTCAAGGGCTATCGCGACTACACGCAGCTGCTCGCGCGCGAGGATCTGCACGCTGTCCTGATCGCGACGCCGGAACACTGGCACGCCAAGATGGCGATGGACGCGATCCTGGCCGGTCTCGACGTGTACGTCGAGAAGCCGATGACGCTGCACGTCGAGGACGCGCTCGCGCTGCGTGCGGTCGTCCAAGCCAACCCGGATGCGGTCTTCCAGGTCGGGACGCAGTTCCTGCAGCACCCGAAGTACCACAAGGCGCGCGAGCTGATCGCCGCGGGAACGATCGGCAAGCCGACGTTTTCGCAGACCAGCTACTGCCGCAATTCGAAGGACGGTGAGTGGCTGTACGGCGTCGACCCGAAGGTCGTGCCGGGTCCGCTGCTCGATTGGAATGCGTGGTGCGGCCCAGAGGGCAAGAGCGACTTCGACGCGAACGTCTTCTTCCGCTGGCGCCGCTATCGGCGCTGGTCGACCGGCGTGATCGGTGACTTGCTCGTGCACGTCACCACGCCGTTGGTCTGGGCGCTGGACGTCGGCTGGCCCACGCGCGTCGTCGCCGTCGGCGGCCACTTCAACGACGTGGCGATGGAAAACCACGAGCAAGTCAACTTGACCGTCGAATTCGAGAAGGGTCACACGATGACCATCGCCGGATCGACCTGCAACGAAACCGGCGTCGAGATCCTGGTGCGCGGCCACAAGGCCAATCTCTATCTCGCCAACGACGATTGCGTGCTGCGTCCAGAGCGTGTTTTCGCCGAAGAAATCGAGGAGCAGACCTTCAAGTCGCCCGCCATCGGCGGCGACCAGGACGCGCACCGCCTGCACTGGCTCGATTGCGTGCGCACGCGCAAGCCGGCGATCGGCGACGTCGAGACCGCCGCGAAGGTCATGGTGATCGTCGATCTGGCCACGCGTTCTTTGTGGACGAAGAGCGCCTACACGTTCGATCCCAAGAAACTCACCGTCGAGCGCGCCTGAGCGAACGTCGCTCGCCGCTTCGATGCTGCACCGCACTGCGAGCTTCGCGATGGGAACGCGTTTCGAGCTGCTGCTCGCCGGGCGCGATCGTGCGCACGCGCGGGCTGCCGCTGAGGGCGCGCTCGCGATCATCGAAGAGTGCGATGCGCGCTACAGCCGATTCAGGAGCGATTCCTTGCTTTCGCGCATCAATCGCGAGGCGGGTCGGGCTTGGGTGCGCGTCGATCCGCAGACGTTCGAGTTGCTCGCCGCCTGCGCGGCTTTTCAGCGCATCACCGACGGCGCCTTCGACATCTGTGTCGGCCGGCCGATGGACCTGTTGCGCGAATCCGCGCAGGATCGCGGCGGGGAACGGCTGCTTGAAGCCGGCGCGTTCGAACTGGAGGAACGCACGTCCTGCGTACGTTTTACCCGTCCGGGCACCCTGCTCGATCTTGGCGGCATCGCCAAGGGCCACGCGCTCGATCTCGCCGTCGATTGTCTGAGCCAATCGGGCATCGAGTGCGCGTTCCTGCACGGCGGGACGAGCAGCGTGATCGCGCTTGGAGCGCCGGACGAACTGCCGCGCGGCTGGAAAGTCGACCTGGGCGCCGAATTCCACGGCGCAACCGCCGACTTGAAGCAGCGTTCGCTTTCGTTGTCCGCGGCGCGGCGCAGGCCGAACGCGCAAGATTCCAGCCAGGGCGCCGCCCACGTTCTCGACCCG
>JANMRV010000700.1:0-5169 GCA_031388685.1 Planctomycetota bacterium | reverse complement strand
CTTCCAAGTAAGCGGTATTCGGACTTGTGAACTTCGCCTCGATCAACAGGACGTACTTGGCCGGCAGGTACAGGGCGATGTCCGGTTCGGTCAGCGGCCGCTTCACCGGCAACTGCTTCTCGAAGCGGTCGCGTGCCGCGGTGAGCAAATCCCAGGTGTTGAGGGCGTCGTTCATCTCGATTCCCCAGAGAAAGAGGTGAGGTTCCTCTTCCTCGGCCCGCCCGGTGATGAACCGTGCGAGGTAGTTCAGCATGTTCGCGCGGCTCAGGCGGATGTGCTCGGCCATCCAGGCCTGCGCCGCCGGACCCTCGCCCTTGGCGAGCAGGCGTACTAGGACCATGTGTTCGCGCCAGGAATGCGCGGCGTCCGAGAAGGTGATCGACTGCTTCGCGGCGCGGCGGAATTGAAAACTGACCAGCAGGAAGCGCATTTCGTGCGCGATCTTCGCCAGCCAGCGATTGCGCGCGGCGTGGATCACCAGACCGTGGAAGCGTTCTTCGTCATCGACCCAGCGCTGCAACTGCGCTTCGCTCAAGGTCGCCTTGCTCTCGCCGACGTGATCACCCTCGCCGCGCATCGCGCGCACGATCGCAAGCCAGTCGTCGCACACGCCCTTCAATTGTTCGATCTCGTCGGGAGTGATGTGGCGCGCAGCCTGCGCCGCGGCGAAAGGCTCGAGCGCTTCGCGCAGGTCATAGATCTGAGCGATATCCGCTGCGTCGGGCCGTTTGACGAACGCGCCGGAACCGCGCACGTATTCGACCAGGCCTTCGCTGGCCAGTCGATTGATCGCCTCGCGCACGGGCGTGAAGCTGATGCCGATCTCCTGGGCCAGCAGGCGATTCGAGAGTCGCGCGCCGGGCGCGAGTTCACCGCAGATCAGTTTGCGCCGCAGGTGCTCGTAGGCACGGTGCGAAAGGTTCGGTTCAGGAATCTGTGCGGGCGTGTCCACGATGCGACCATGCTAGCCGCGGGTCACGGTCACTACGAATTAGGCGCGTGCTTGCCAGCCTGGTGCGCATGCTCCGCGCGCAGCAGACCGGCTTCGTGAAGGCTCGCCAGCAACTGTTCGCGGTGTTCGCTCTCGAGGGGGACCAGCGGCAAGCGCACATCGGGTGTGCACAATTTCATCGCCGCCAATGCGGCCTTCATGGGCGTCGGACTGGTCTCGATGAACAAATCGCGAATCAGGGGCTGCAACCATGCGGCCAGTTCGGCCGCGCGCACCGCGTTGCCGCCGGGCCGCGCCACGCGACACAATTCAGCGACCTGCGCCGGTGCGATGTTCGCGACAACGCCGATCACGCCGACGGCGCCAAGCCCCATGAATTCCGCGATCAGCGAGTCCTCGCCGGCGATCAAGGCGATATCGCTCTCGTCCTTGATCTGACGCGCGCGGCCCATCGAGCCCGAAGCTTCCTTGATGGCGACTGCGCTGGGGAAGCGCTGGCGGATCTGCGCGATGGTCTCGGGCCGCAGGTCGGTGCAGGTGCGCGACGGAACGTTGTAGAGGATCAGCGGCAACTGCGTGGCCTCTGCGATCGCGCCGTAGTGCGCGATCAAACCCGGCTGGGTCGGCTTGTTGTAGTACGGTGCGACGGCCAGCAGTCCGTCGGCGTGCGCGTCCGCGGCAAAGCGCGCGAAATCGACCGATTGGCGCGTGTTGTTGGTCCCGATGCCGGCGATGACAGGGATGCGTCGACGCGAGTATTCGACGGCAGCGTGGATCAGGCTGCGGCGCTCGTAGTCGCTGAGCGTCGAGGCCTCTCCGGAGGTGCCGGCGATGACGAGGCCGTCGCTCTTCTTCTCGACGTGCCACTCGATCAGATGGTGCAGGGCCGGGAAGTCGATTTCGTAATGGCGAAAGGGCGTCGGCAGAGCGACCAGGCTGCCTTGGAACGGACATTTCATGTGCGTCTCCCCATGCAGTAGAGCATCTCGCGGACCGCGTTCTCGACGCCGACGAACAGTGCGCGACCGACGATCGAATGACCGATGTTGAGTTCTTCCAGCCCGGCGATGCGGGCGACATCGGCCGTGTTCTCGAGATTGAGCCCGTGGCCCGCGTTGACGCGCAGGCCAAGCGACTTCGCGCGCGCGGCTGCGGCCGCCAGGCGCGCGAGTTCGGCGGAGCGCGCCGCGGCTGACGCGTTCGCGTACGAGCCGGTGTGCAACTCGACGAACGGAGCGCGCAATTTCGCCGCGCATTCGAGCTGCGCCGGATCGGGGTCGATGAACAGGCTGACCGCGGCGCCGCGTGCCGCGAAGAGCGGCAGGACCTTGGCGATGCGCTCGCGCTCGGCCACGACGTCCAGGCCGCCTTCGGTCGTGATCTCCTCGCGACGTTCGGGCACGAGGCAGATTGCCGCGGCGCCGCTTTCGAGCGCGAGTCCGATCATTTCTTCGTCGAGGCTGCACTCAAGGTTCAGCAGCGTTTTGCCGCGCACGCGCAACTCGCGCACATCGGCGTCCTGGATGTGACGGCGGTCCTTGCGCAAGTGCACGGTGATGCCATCGGCGCCCGCGCGTTCGGCGGCCAGCGCCCAGGCGATCGGATCCGGCTCCCGCCCGCGGCGGGCCTGGCGCAGCGTCGCCACGTGGTCGACGTTGACGTGCAAGCGCAACATGATCCGAAGTCTAGCGAGAGATCCGGCAGCTGTACGGCGCCAGGCACCCGATCGTCCGCCAACCGTCCTCTGACCGGCGGCGGTTTCGTTCGCCGTCGCCGAAAGCCGTGCCAGGAACCGTACAATCGCCCCCGAAAGATGCGCATCATCGCGGGAGAATTCGGCGGCCGGCTGATCGAGGCACCCCCAGGGCTGGGCACGCGCCCGATGCTCGATCGCGTGCGCGAGGCCATGTTCTCGACCCTCGGCGACCGCTTCGAGGGCGCCGGTGTGCTCGACCTTTTCGCGGGCACGGGATCGTTGGGCCTGGAAGCCCTGAGCCGCGGCGCGCTGGTGGCGCGCATGGTCGAGCTCGACGGCCGCGTCGTGAAATTGCTCGACGCCAACGTGAAAACGCTCGGCGTAAAAGATCGCGCGCACGTGCTGACCGGCGACGCGATCTCGCCGGCGGTCTGGAAGGATCCGACTTGCGAGCGTTACGCGGTCATCTTCTTCGACCCGCCGTATCCGATGCTGCGCGACGGGACTAGCCGAAAGCGCCTGCTCGAAGCCCTAGGAAGGTTGGCAGCGGAGCGTCTTGCCGATGACGGCGTGATCGTGTTTCACGCGCCGCGCAGCCTGCTGCAAGCGGGCGAGTTTCGCGGAATGTCGGCACGCGAACGATCCTACGGCACGAGTTCGTTGTGGTACTTGACCCGCGATTCCGCGGCCGCGGAGTCGGCGTGAACGAACTTCGCGGGCGACTGTTGATCGGTGGCCGATTGGTTGCCGGCGTGCTGCGCTGGAGCGGCGAGCGCATCGCGTCGATCGACATCGGTTCCGAGCCCACAGTGCACAGCGAGCTGCCGATCATCGCTCCGGGATTCGTCGACCTGCACATTCACGGATTCGCCGGACACGATCCGATTGATCGCTTGCCGCAGATGGCCGCGGCGTTGGCGCGCGTCGGAACGACAGCCTTCCAGCCGACGATGTTTCCGGCCGCGCCCGCGCTGCTCGGAGAACTGTGCGAACGCGTCTGGCGCGAAGGCGAACGCTGCAATCGCGACGGCACTTCGGCACCGATGTCGCATGTGATCGGTCTGCACCTCGAGGGGCCGTTCGTGAATCCACAGCGCGCCGGGGCGCTGCCCAAGGAAGATCTGGCCGAGCCGTCCCTCGCCGCGCTGCGCGACATCGTCGGGCCCGCGACGGCGGGCGGGCGCGGGATTCGCACGCTGACGATCGCGCCTGAATTGCCCGGTTCCGCCGAACTGATCGTCGAGCTGGTTCGGCTCGGCGTTCGAGTTTCGCTCGGTCACAGCGCAGCGACAGCGGAGGACGCGCGAACAGCGGTGCGCAGAGGCGCCGTTGGCGCGACGCATTTGTTCAACGCGATGTCAGGCATCCACCATCGCGACGTCGGACTCGCGGGATACGCGCTGAGCAGCAGCGCGTTGCACGCCGAGTTGATCGGCGACCTCGTGCACGTCGGCGCGGACGCGATCCGGCTCGCGCTCGCGGCGCGCGGACCGAAGGGCCTGTGCCTGATCAGCGACGCGCTGCAGGGCGCGGGCAGCGGCTGCGATGTTTTTCATTCGCACGGCCGCGCGCACGAACGGCGTGGGGGAGCGTGGTACTACCCGCCGAACGCAGGCGCCGACGCGCGACTCGCGGGTTCGGCGATGTCGCAACTCGAGATGGTGCAGGGGCTGGTGAAGAATGGCGTCGTCAGCGTCGAAGAGGCGTTGATGATGGCAGCGGAGACGCCCGCGCGTGCGCTGGGCCTCGAGCGCGAACTTGGCTTGCTCGCGCCGGGTGCTCGCGCCGACGTCGTCGTGCTGGACGCGCGTACGATGGAATTGAAGTCGGTCTTGGTCGGCGGCCGCCCGATTTCGAACTGAGCGCTATCTATCGCTCAACTCAATCCGCCCGAGTCGCTTCGATGCGGCGAGGGTCGAGGCGCCAGACGTTTCCGGCGCGCAAGTTGGAGAGCCAGACCGAGCCGAGTCCGACGCGGATCGCGTCGCCGCCCGGGCCGAAAAATTGTTGCACGACTTGATTGCTCGCCGGATCGATGCGCGTGATCGGATACCCGAACGACGTGGCCCAGACCGAGCCCTCGCCGACCGCGATTTCGCCGCCGCCGCCTGGAATTCCCGCTTCGATCGTAGCCACCACTTTGTTCGTCTTCAGGTCCACGCGCGAGATCGAACCGTCGCCTTGATTGAGCGTCCAGACCGAACCTTCGCCGACCGCGAGGAAACGCGGCGACGGTCCGACCTTGATGGTCTCCACGATCAAATTCGTCAACGGATCGATGCGCGTCACGAGACTTTCCTTGCTGCTCGTCACGAACACCGCGTTCTCACCGAAGGCGACAGCGTAAGAACCCGCGGCAACGCGGATCTCCGCGACGACCTTGTTGTTCGCAGGATCGATGCGCGCGAGCGTGCTGCGCTCATCGGTGATCAACCACACACTGCCTGCTCCGGTGGCGATGCCGCCTTCGGAATCGGCGGTCTTCATCGGAAAGGTCGCCGTGACCGCGCCGCTCTTCAGG
>JANMRV010000695.1:0-2427 GCA_031388685.1 Planctomycetota bacterium | reverse complement strand
TCGCGCTGACCGACGAACAGGCGGCCGATCGAACCCTCGGGCAGCGTGATGTCGTAGATGTGCGCTGCGGCATATCCGTGGTAGTCGGGAATCGACTTCGTGCCGATGTTGTCGATCGGCTTCTTGAAGACCTTCGAGTTCGTCGCTGCATCGCGCACCGGGACGATGGTCTCGTTGCCGGCTTGACCGAAGACGCAATCGACGGTGTAGGTCTCGACGTCGTTGATCGAGCTATTGTCGTTCGCGGTGATCGGACCGATGTTGCGCAGCGGGATGCTGACGGTCTTCGTGTTGCCGGGATTCGTGCCGACCTGCAGCGCGATGTCGCGCAGCGTGTTGGTGAACTGGAAACGGAAAGTCACGTCTTCGATGGCATCGCCGTCGCGATCGAACTTGATCTCGTAGCGCGCGTCGGGATCCATCGTGTAGTAGTTCGGACCGCCATAGGCTTCCTGCAGCGGGATGTAGTTCGCCACCGCGGTGACGAAGTTCTCGCGGCCGGTTTCATAGCTGTTGAACAAGTAAAAGTCGGTTGCGTCGACTTTGGGATGCTCGGTCAGGAACGGGGCCTCGCGGTGACTGGAGGCGACCGCCGATTGCACGGCGAGCGCGAGTCCTAGCGAGCCGAACACGGCGAATGCGCCGAGCCGGGTGCGTTTGGAAGTGAGTGAGAGTTTCATGTTTGTTGGTTGGGGCCTGGAAAGCACTGCTGTGCAGCCGCCACAACTACGCAGTCCGGTTCGGACTGGATCTGCGAATGTTCACGCTATCCGCAGGGCGCCTGAAGCGCGGCGGGGCCAGAGCGGCCGCACGCTGCGATAAAACCGGGAAGCCTGAATCCAGACTCAATCCCGGTGCGAAATTGAACTTTCTCCGATATTCTGAGATCCGAGCCGGTGGCTCCAAACGTAGGGATCAGGTGATGACCGAAGCTCAGGACCCGGCGCTGCATGCGCACGGGCTTCACGCGCCGCGCTCGGGCGAAGTTCAGGTCTTGCTTGCAGGCATCGCCGCCGGCAGTCAAGTTTCGCTCGCCGAGCTCTATGACCTGACCAGCCGGCAAGTCTTCTCCCTGGCGCACAGGATCCTCAAGGACAGTCACGCTGCGGAAGAGGTCGTGCTCGACGTGTTTCTGCAGATCTGGAAGAGCGCGGCGAGCTTCGATCCCGCCCGGGGTCGCGCGCTTGGGTGGATGCTGACGATCGCGAGATCGCGCTCCCTGGACGCGCTCAGATCGCGCACGGTGCGCAGCGCACGCGAAGAGGATCTGCGCCGGGAATCGCCGAGGGTCGATGGCGCCCTTCAACCCTCCGAAGGCGCGGCACAGGCCGATGTTTCAAAGCGTGTCGTCTCGGCCCTTGCCGAACTTCCGCCGGAGCAGGCGCGCGCATTGGAATTGGCCTATTTTCAGGGCCTTTCGCACACCGAAATAGCAGCCATTCTCGGTCTGTCCCTGGGAACCATCAAAACCCGCATCCGCCTGGGTATGCTAAAGCTTCGAGAGAAGCTGAAGACTTTCGAGGACGCACAATGAATCCCCAACACCGATCGCGCAACGGATCCCAGGACGGCGATCCCTCAAAGCGCGACGCGCAACCTCTCTGCCGCTGGCAGGAGAGCCTGGCGCTTCACGTGTTGGGCTGCCTGCCCCTCACGGAAGTTCCGGGCCTGAAGGAGCACTTGGCGAGCGGTTGCCCGATCTGCGTCGCCGAGCACGCTGACTTGGCGGAAACGGCCGCGATCATGGACGTCTGCCAAGCACAGGACAGCGTTGCGGCGCCGACCCCCAGGCCCGAATTGCGCGCCAGTTTGCTGCGCGAGGTCGAAGAACTGACGCAGGGAGAGTTCGAGCGCCCCTGGCGGTATCTTTGCGCCGCGCCAGGTCGGAATCCCTCCGGACTTTCGACGATTCGCGGCGGCACGGAGGGATTCGAGCGCACCGGCATCGCAGGCATCGAGGTCAAGCCGCTGTTCGTCGACACGGCTCGGCGGCGCGTGACGATGCTGGTCAAGATGGCGGCCGGCACTTCCTATCCGTCGCACCGGCATGCGACGAGCGAAGAGTGTTTCGTCGTCTCCGGCGACCTGCGCGTCGGCGATCGGACGCTGGTCGCCGGCGATTATCAGGTCGCGTCGGAAGGCTCGCTGCACGGCGTGCAATCGACCGAGAGGGGCTGCGTGCTCTTCATCGTCTCCTCACAGGACGACGAACTCGTCTAGCTCGAGGATTCAGCGCGCTTCGACGACGATCAACAGCGCGCCCTCGTCGACATCGCCGCCGTCCTTGGCCACGACGCGCACGATTTTCGCGCGCGCCGGCAGTCCGCGTTCCGCGCGATAGATGACCTGAGTGAAGGTCTTCATCACCTCGATCAGACCGATCGGTGTGCCGACTTCGATCGGGCGGCCGAC
The DNA here is from genome assembly GCA_031388685.1 of Planctomycetota bacterium. Lineage (GTDB taxonomy): Bacteria > Planctomycetota > UBA1135 > UBA1135 > JADJQU01. The sequence goes on along the minus strand of JANMRV010000695.1, from coordinate 15 downwards.
TTCGCAGAGTGCCGC